>JAABTO010000108.1 GCA_011389835.1 Desulfotignum sp.
GAATTTCAACTCCATCACCATTGACACCAACGGATTTTTGTTCCACAACATCCTGGAAAAAATCACCCCGGCGGATGTGGATGTCATTTCCTTTTCCCTGGACGGGGCCACATCCGCCACCAATGATACCATCCGGGGGCAGGGCAGCTATGACGCGGTAATTTCCGGGGTCCATCAGGCACGGCAAAAAGGATTTGACTGTGCCATGATCTATACCGTGTCTGACAAGAACCTGCATGAGCTCTCAAAAATGCCTGATCTGGTAGCATCCATGGATATCCAGCGATTTTTCATTCAGGTCATCGGCATGCGGGGAAAATCTGTCACCGGCGGCACCCATCAGGTCTCCAGAGACCTGTGGCTGTCAGTCATTCCCAACGTCGCTGAAACCATTGCGGCCACCGGCATCACCGTGACTTATCCCAAAGTGTTTCTGGAGCAGGGAGAGGCTTTTTCCTGCGCCGGCATTGTGGCGGACAACTATTTTGTGTTCCCCAACGGACGGGTATACCGGTGTCCCTTGTGCGAGGATTATCCGTTGCATGCCTATACGATCGAGCACAACACCCTGGTACCGTCTCCTCCGGTCAATGAAACCCATCTGTTTGATCTGACCATTCCTGAAGGCTGTGTCATAAACAAGATCATTCAGCCGGGCAACCTGGATTATCTGCCCGACGGCACGCCGGCCCACAGAATCGCCTGCTGCATGCTCAAACAGGAAATCAGCCGGAGCGTTTAGACTTTTTTGATTTTTTCCGTGATTTTTTGCGTTCGCCGGCTTCATGGGACAGAATCATCTGCCGCAGGCCCTGAGTATCTTTGGGGTCCAGTAGAATCTGCGCATATTCCTGCGGCGTCAACGCGTGAATGAGAATTTCTTCATTGATCAATGCCTGGATCTGATTGAGCAGGGGTTTTTCCCTTGGGCTGCAAAAGGAAAATGCCTGGCCTTTGCGGGTGCCCCGGCCGGTACGCCCCACCCGGTGCACATAATTTTCCGGATTGTCCGGCAGATCGTAATTGATCACATAATCCAGGTTGGGAATATCGATGCCCCGGGCCGACACATCCGTGGCAATGAGAATGTGTTCTTCTCCGGCCTTGAACCGGGCCAGCACCTGGGTGCGTTCTGCCTGGTCCTTGTCCCCGTGGAGGGTTGCCGATAAGATATTTTCCCTTTCCAGGGCCTTTGCCACCCGTTCCGCCCTGACTTTGGTTCTGACAAACACCAGGATGCGCTCGTTTTCATGATCCCGGACAAACCGCCGCAGAAAAAACCGCTTGTCATCCATCTCCATTTCCACCACCCAGTGGGACACATTTCTGGATACCGGGTTGTCCGGCGCGATCTGAATCCGGATGGCGGATGTTTTTACCTGGGAAAACGCCAGTTTCTTGATTTCTTTGTCAATGGTGGCGGAAAAAAACAGGGTCTGGTGCCGCTGGGGCAGTTTTTTCTTGACGGCCTGGATATCTTCCAGAAATCCTTTTGCCAGCATCCGGTCCGCCTCATCCAGCACCAGGGTGTTTACCCGGGACAGGGTGATGGCCCCCTGGCTGATCAGATCGAACATCCGTCCCGGCGTGGCCACCAGCACATCGATACCGCCCTTCAACCGGGCGATCTGCCGGTCCTGGTCCACACCGCCAAAAACCGCAAACGGGTTGACCCGGGTATGCCGGGACAATGTGTTGAACACCGCCCCGATCTGGCCGGCCAGCTCCCGGGTCGGCACCATCACGATACACTGGATCCCGGCGGGGGAGCCGGGGCGTTTGGATTTGTGGATCCGGTCGATGACCGGAACGGCAAATGCCGCGGTTTTGCCCGTGCCGGTCTGGGCCACGGCCAGCACGTCTTCTCCCTTGAGAATGGAAGGGATGGCCTTGAACTGGATATCGGTGGGCCGTTTGAATCCCGCACCAGCCAGATTTTTTTTAATGGCGCCTGCAATAGGGTAGTCGTCGAATTTCATAGGGCTGTTCAAACATCCTTAAAAAAATAATCGTTTAAGATTCAAACATACAGGGATCCCGCCTGAAACGCAATACAAGGAAGTGTCGATCCAGGCCAGCTTGTATTTGTACGCAGCCTTTATACCGATGTTTCCAGCACCACGCGCCTGATTTTTATCCTTGACACAAAAAAAACAACCACGTAAGGTAAAGCATTGTTTCAGGTGCTGCGCATGCAGTTAAAAGGGAATCCTGTGAGAGTCAGGAACGGTCCCGCCGCTGTAGCCGGGGATGAACGCCACACAACCACTGATGAGACAGACAACGGGAAGGGTGGCTGGTAAATGGATCCGGAAGTCAGAAAACCTGCCTGAACAGTTGATCGTTTGCTTGCGAGGACTTGGGTAGATCAACGTGATGAGGATAAAAACGGTTCCCATATCAGTATTCGCTGGTATGGGTTTTTTAATGCCTTGACAACAGGATGTCTCATGTTCTCCAGTATATCGGTTGCCATACCCAGAGGGAAAACAGGATATCTGGTGGTCCTGTTTTCCTTCACCCTTCTGGGATCCGTTCTGATGTCCCTTTCCATGGGGTATATCAACATTCCCATTCCGGATATCGCAGGTATCACTTTAGGACTGCCTGTTTCTGCGGGTGCAGACGGCGCGTTTGAACTGGAGACCCTTAAAGCGGTTCTGTTTGATATACGGCTGCCCCGAATTCTTACCTGCGCGGCCGTGGGCGCTGCTCTGGCGGTTTCAGGTGTGCTGTTCCAGGGCATTTTGCTCAATCCACTGGCTGATCCCTATACCCTGGGCGTCTCTGCCGGTGCCGCCTTTGGCGCCAGTATCGCCATTCTGCTGAACCTGTCCGCCACCCTGGTGTCTGTGCCGGGATTTGCCTTTGCCGGGGGGTGTGCCACCCTTTTTCTGGTCTTGTTTCTGTCCTATTCGCCCGGCAATCCAGCCGGGGGGCTGTCATCCAACAACCTGATTCTGTCCGGTATCATCGTGGCGGCCATTTTATCGGCCGGCATCAGTTTTTTAAAATTCATTGCCGATGAACAGGTGTCAGTGATCATTTTCTGGCTCATGGGCAGCTTTGCCTCTAAGACCTGGCCCCAGTTTTTTCTGATGACCGTATTTCTGATCCTGGGATTTTCTGTGGCCATTTTTTTTGCCAGGGATCTGAACCTGATTTCCACAGGAGACCGGGCCGCCATCAGCCTGGGCGTTGACCTGAAAAAAGTGACGTTGATTCTTCTGATCACCGGTTCGATGCTGGCGGCGGTCAGTGTGGCCATTTCCGGTATCATCGGATTCGTGGGTCTGCTGATTCCCCACATGGTCCGGTTTCTCACCGGCCCGGACAACCGGAAACTGCTGC
The DNA here is from genome assembly GCA_011389835.1 of Desulfotignum sp. GTDB lineage: Bacteria > Desulfobacterota > Desulfobacteria > Desulfobacterales > Desulfobacteraceae > Desulfotignum. Next base: position 3,352 of record JAABTO010000108.1, read on the forward strand.
CGATTTCCGCGCTGACCGGGGCCATACTGTTATTGTGGGCCGATACCATTACCCGGGCCGTGCTGCCCCATGAAATTCCCATCGGGGTATTGACCGCGCTCATCGGGGGGCCGGTTTTCTGCTGGATTTTCAAAAAAACCAGGCAATCACACTGACAACCATGGATATCTGTCTGGAACATATTGATTTTTTTCACGGGAACACCCGGGTATTGACCGATATCTGCTGCTGCTTTTCCTCAGGCAGATTCCATGCCGTTTTAGGCCCGAACGGCAGTGGGAAAACGACCCTACTGGATCTGATCTGCGGATTCAGGACCCCGAAACACGGCCGGGTCCTGCTGGCAGATACCTCTGTGAATGCGCTTTCCAGGCGAACTGTGGCCCAAAACATCTCCCTGGTGTCCCAGAATTATGAGGTGAATTTCCCGTTTCAGGTCAAGGAGGTGGTCATGATGGGCCGGCATCCCCATATCGACCGGTTCGCACGGCCCTCCAGACATGACAGGGACCAGGTGAACCATGTCATGGAGATAACCGGCATCACACATCTGGCAGACCGGCCGGTAACGCACCTGTCCGGCGGAGAAAAACAACGGTGTGCGTTTGCCCGGGCCCTGTGCCAGGACACCCCGGTTCTGCTGCTGGATGAAGCATTCTCAAATATGGACATTCACCACACCTTTCATCTGATGGGCCTGGTGAAACAGGCGGTTAAAGAAAAAGGGAAAACCGTGATCGCGGTGCTTCATGATGTGAATCTGGCTGCCGGATTTTCCCATGAACTGCTTTTTCTCAAACAGGGCCGTATCATGGCCATGGGGGACACCCGAACCGTGTTGACTCAAAAAAATATCGAAACCGTGTTCAATGTCACATCCAAGGTGGAATACAATGCATATGTTCAGGCCATGCAGGTCTATTTCAGGCCGTCATAATCATAATGCCATGAAACTGAAACCTCTGCTGTTACTCATGCTGGTTTTAGCCGTTGCGCTTCGGGCCGGGGAATGTTTTGCTGCATCCTTTGTCATCGAGGATGACAAAGGACGGAAAATCCATGTGGAACAGCCGTATCAGCGGATTATTTCCCTTTACGGCGCCCATACGGAAAACCTGTTCCACCTGGGTCTGGGGCCTGAAATCATCGGGGTTTCAATCAATGACCGGTTCCCCCCCCAGGCACAGGACAAACAGCGGTTTTCCTTTCATGATGATGCGGAAAAATTTGTGGCGGCCCGGCCGGACCTGGTCCTGATCCGGCCCATGATCGACAACGGATATCCCGCCCTGGTCCGCCAGCTGGAGCGATACCAGATTGCAGTGGTGTCGCTCCAGCCGGCAAATGCCGCCGCCATGTTTGAATACTGGCGGACCCTGGGCAGGCTTACCGGCCGGATGGACGCCGCTGACCGTATGGTGGCGGACTTTCAGAAAAAAACCAAACAGATCCAGGCCTACCTTCCTCCGGTATCCCACCGGAAAAAGGTGTATTTTGAGGCCATTCATACCCGCATGAAAACCTTTACCCCCGGTTCCATGGCCATATATGCCCTGGAAAGTGCGGGCGGCATCAATGTGGCGGCAGATGCCCGGGCGTCCCGAAATACCAATATCGCCAACTACAGCAAAGAAAAAATTCTTGCCAAAGCCCATGAAATTGACGTATTTCTGGCCCAAAAAGGGATCATGAACCCGGTGTCCATTGATCAGATTCTCAATGAACCCGGGTTTCACGTTTTAAAACCGATCAAAAATGATCAGGTATTTCTGATCGATGAAAATATCGTTTCCCGGCCTGTACCCCGGCTGTTAGAGGGAATCATGACCATCGGGAAACTGCTGTATCCCGACATTTTTACAATTATTGAAAAGGATTTGTAATGGAGAAAACCGGCAAACTGTACGGCGTGGGGGTGGGACCCGGAGATCCGGAACTGATCACCGTCAAGGCGGTGCGGGTGATAAAATCAGCGGACGTGGTGTTTACGGCGGCTTCCACCAAAAACGATTACAGCCTGGCGGTTGACATCGCATCCCCCTATATTTCAGGATCCGCCAGGATCAAAACCCTGAGATTTCCCATGACCAAAGAAGAGTCTCAGGTGGCGGCTGCCTGGACCGCGAATGCACAAGAGATCGCCCGGGCGTTGACACAGGGATTGACCGTGGTGTTTCTGACGCTGGGCGATCCGGTCACCTATTCCACGTTCGGATATATCCTCAAAACCATCAAACAGGTCATGCCTGATGCCGACATTGAAACCATTCCCGGCATCACCTCGTTTCATGCGGCATCGGCCCGGCTCAACCGGATTCTGGTGGAAGGCGAAGAATCACTGCTCATCACGTCCGGTGCTTTTGGCGGCAGCCGGATCCGCGAGTTCCATCAGGTGGAAAACATTGCCATCGTCAAGGCTTACAAAAACATCAAAGACGTGAATGCCGCCCTCAAAGAAGCCGGGATGCACAAAAAAGGCGTGGCTGTTTCCCATTGCGGCCGGGAAAAAGAGAAAATTTTTGACAATCTCGATGATCTGGAAAACCGGACACCGGATTACTGGACTTTGATTTTAGCCTCCAAATGAAACCCACGCAGATAAATTTCAAGGCACTGGGCATTTCCATTGCCGCATCCGCCCTGCTGCCGTTGGTCAGTGCATGGTTTTTTTCTCCTGTTTCCATGGATGTGCTGATTCACCGGCTGATATTTCCGCTGTGCCGTCTCATGGGTTTCATTGGCGTGGGGCTTGTGGCCGGGCAGCTGATCGAAGGACTGGGCTGGACCCGGCAGGTGGCGGTGCTGGCGCGTCCGTTTTTCCGATTTTCCCGCATGGGAGACTATTGCAGCGCCGCATTCACCACAGCGTTCTTTTCCGGCACCGCTGCCAACGCCATGCTGGCCGAATACCACGATCAGGGCAAAATCACCCGGATACAGCTGTTTTTATCCAATTATATCAATCAATTTCCCGCTTTTTTTCTTCACCTGCCCACCACCATGTTCATTGTCCTTCCTTTAACCGGGGTGGCCGGCGGGCTTTATTTTCTTCTCACTTTTCTGGCAGTGTTGTTCAGAACCACACTTTTTATGGTGTTTGGACATGTTTACTTGTCCTCCCGGCAGCACAGGGAATCCATGCCGCTGCCTTCCGGATCCCTGCCCCGGCCGGACAAAAAATCGTTCCAAGAAATTTTTCAAACCATTCGGCAGCGGCTGCCGATGCGGGCGGCCACCATTTTTATCTGGGTGCTGCCCATCTATACCCTGGTTTTCATCCTGCACTGGAACGGGGTGTTTGACTTTCTGAACACCGCGCTTTCCCGGACCGTGGCCCTCAAATTGATGCCGGTGGAATCTTTGTCCGTGATCATTTTAAGCTTTGCCGCGGAATTCACTTCCGGATTTGCCGCAGCCGGTGCATTGATGGATGCGGGTGTCCTCACCGTCAAACAAACGGTACTGGCCCTGCTGCTGGGAAACATTCTGGCCTTTCCCATCCGGGCGTTGCGCCATCAGTTGCCCCGGTACCTGGGAATTTTTTCTCCCAAAACCGGACTGCAGCTGCTATTATCCGGGCAGGTATTCCGGGTGACCAGTATTCTTGTGGTCGGCATCCTTTATTATCTGGTGACACTATGACCCCCATACACGTGATCGGTATCGGCCAGGGCAGGCAACATTTGACCTCACAGCACATGGAGATCATTCAGGCCGCGGATGTGCTGGCGGGCGGCCGTCAACAGCTGGCGCTGTTCCCTGATTTTCAGGGTGAGGTGCTTGTCGTCGACCGGCATATCCATACATTCATTGAAAAGTTACAGTCACGGACACCTGACTGCCGGGTGGTGGTGCTGGCATCGGGAGATCCGCTGTTTCATGGTATCGGCGCCACTTTGCTGGCGCACTTCGACCCTTCGCAGCTGTGCTTCTATCCCAATGTCAACTCGGTTGCCGCTGCATTTGCCGCCATCAAGAAATCCTGGCATGATGCAACCATCATCAGTCTTCACAACAAGGCCCTGCCGTCCTTTTCCTTTACAGAGCTGGCCCGGATCCGCAAAGCGGTTTTTCTGACCCGGCCGTCTGCAGATCCGGTTTATATTGCCCGGCAACTCTTGGATCATCACCTGCTGGATTTCCGGATTTGTGTGCTGGAACATCTGGGGGACCGGCAAAAAGAGACCATTACCTGGTTTGATCACCCGGCCGCAATGCTGAACCAATCCTTTTCCCATCCCAATGTGGTGATTTTGTTGAAACACTTGGCGGGTTCTCCAGGCCATGTTTCACATGGAACACACACCGGTATGGCAGACGACCGTTTTTCCCATGCCAGAGGGCTGATCACCAAATCTGAAATCCGAAGCATCAGCCTTTCCAAACTGAAACTGACAAACCAGAACCATGTGCTCTGGGATATCGGCGCCGGGTCCGGTTCCGTCAGCATCGAAGCGGCCCTGGCCCTGCCCGAAGGCCGGGTGATCGCCATAGAAAAAAACAAGGACCGGATATCTGACATTGCTGACAATATTCAGCGGTTTCATTGTAACAACGTTCAGATCGACCATGGGCCGTTTCCTGATAACAAGGACACACTGCCCCGGCCGGACCGGATCTTTGTGGGCGGCGGGGGCCGCAATCTGTCCGTGATTCTTGAAACCGCGTGTGACTGTCTTCTGCCGTCCGGCACCATTGTGATCAATGCGGTGCTGATTCAAAACGTGTCGGCAGCCTTCGCCTGTCTGGAAAAAAATCATTTCCATCCGGAGATGATTCAGGTGCAGATATCGCGTTCCCGGCCCATGCCGTATGGAAACCGCATGGAATCTCTGAACCCGGTATGGATTATTTCCGGCACCAAACCATCAAACAAAAAGGATGTTATCTGATGGCCCTGTCACTTTATCCTGTCATTTTTGCCGGCGCCGGCCCGGGGGATCCGGACCTGATCACGGTCAAGACCATGAAGGTCCTGAGCCGGGCGGATCTGATCATCTATGCCGGCTCCCTGGTGCCGGAATCGGTACTCTCCTGGAAAGGTCCCCATGCCCGGACGGTATCCAGCGCGGATCTGAATCTGGACCAGATCGTTGATATCATGTGTTCCCATTACCGGACTGGAAAAACCGTGGTCCGCCTCCATACCGGCGACCCCTCCCTTTATGGCGCCATTTTTGAACAGATGCGGGCGCTGGAAAAACACAAGATTCCCTATCAGGTCATTCCCGGTGTGACCGCCGCCTTTGCCGCAGCTGCCGCCATGAGCATGGAATATACATTGCCTGAAACCACCCAGACCCTGATTTTGACCCGGATTTCCGGCCGGACCCCGGTGCCGGAATCCGAAAACCTGGAAAGCCTGGCGGCCCATCAGGCATCCATGGCCATTTATCTGAGCATGGGCCATGTCTTGAAAGTGACACAAATTTTGAGCACCCACTATGGAGACAATGCCTGGTGCGCCGTTGCATACAAGGTCAGTCATCCGGAGGAAAAAATTGTCTATTGCCGGATCAGGGAACTGGACAACACCTGCAGACAACACCGGATCACCCGCCACGCCCTGATCATTGTGGGCAAGGCCGTGACCGCCTGCCTGGAAAACCAGGATCTTCTGAAATCCAAACTGTATGATGCCGGATTTTCCCATGGATACCGTGCTGCAAAAAGATAATCCCGTTTCCGGACGGATCGCGGTGTGGGTGTTGACCTCTCACGGGAGACACCTGGGAGAGACCCTGTGCCGGCACTTGAAACAGGCCCGGCTGTTCATCAGTTCCCGGCTGGCAGATGTCGCTTCGAGCGCGGCACCTTCCGGGGGACCGGGCCACCCTGATTCTGAATCTCAAAGGGATTGCCCCCCTGATCACCCAGAGACAGACATCCGGGTATTTCACCGGCTGTCCGGGACTGTGGGGGAACAGTTTCATAAATTTGACTGTCATGTGTTTGTCTTTTCCACCGGCATTGCCGTACGGATCATTGCCCCGCTGCTGGGTTCAAAGCTGACCGACCCGGCAGTCGTGGTGGTCGATGACATGGGCGGTCATGCGGTCAGTCTGATTTCCGGACATCTCGGACATGCCAACCAGTATACCCGTCAAATCGCTCATCTGCTGGGGGCCACGCCAGTGATCACCACGGCGACAGATGTGAACCATCTGCCGGCCATCGACCTGGTGGCGGACAGACAGAACCTGTTCATCGAAACCCCCGGCACCATCAAAACCATTAACATGGCGTTTCTTGAAAACAAGAAAATCCATCTCCATGATCCCTTGAACCTGGTCCGCCCGCTGATTCCCGGACAATGGACAGACGATGCCCCATCCGGCTGTCCCCGGGTGTTCTGCGACTGGCGGACCACACCTGTTTCACGTGAAACCCTGGTGCTGCGGCCCCGGGTGCTGGCCGTGGGCATCGGATGCAACCGTCACACCCCGCTGGACACGATTGCTGATTTTTACAAATCGGTGCTGACCAATGCCGGCATCAGCCGGCACAGCGTGTACCTACTGGCCACCACAGACCTCAAAAAAGATGAACCCGGGATCCTGGCACTGACCAACGCCCTGGATCTTCCCCTCCGATTTTATGACAACGCAAGGCTGTCATCGGTGAAAACCATCCAGAATCCCTCGAATATGGTTAAAAAACATATAGGAGTACACAGCGTATGCGAAGCAGCAGCCATCCTGGCGTCCCACAACGGCCCACTGATCCTTCCAAAACAAAAAAACGGGGATGTGACGCTGGCGGTCGCCCTGAAAGAAACCGGCTCTATGTCGTAGGCACCGGTCCGGGAGATGCGGCCCACATGTCTCAGCGGGCAAAAGCCGTCATTGAGGCCGCGGACTGCATTGCCGGATATACCACATATATCGATCTGATTCAGGAACTGGTGGCAGACAAAAAAATCATTTCCACCGGCATGATGAAAGAGGTGGACCGGGTGGCATCGGCCATTCAGGAATCGCTTTCCGGCCGGTCCTGTGCGCTCATTTCAGGGGGGGATCCCGGCATATACGCCATGGCCGGACTGGTGTTTGAACTCTGTAAAGAAAGACATATTCCGGTATTCCGGCCTGGTTCCACAGCATCCCGGACAACATCGCCCACCGGGCAGCACCCGGGATTTGGTCCTGAAACAGAGGCAGGACTGACCCTGGAAATCGTTCCCGGAATTCCGGCCCTGGCAGCCGGGGCAGCCCTGGCCGGGGCGCCCCTGACCCATGACTTTGCCGCCATCTCTTTGAGCGATCTGCTCACCTCGTGGGAAACCATTGAAAAAAGGGTAACCTGTGCAGCCATGGGAGATTTTGTCATTGTCATCTACAATCCCAGAAGCAAAAAACGGACCTGGCAGCTGGCCCGGGCCCAGGAGCTGATCCTTGCCTACCGGGACAA
>JAABTO010000370.1 GCA_011389835.1 Desulfotignum sp.
AGGGTGGTGAATCGCCGGCCTTTGGCATCGCGTTCGTCGGCCGTAATATCGTCCCGGGACAGGGGCACGGAAAAAAACAGGCGGCCGCCGGGAACAAGCCTCCGGCGGACCCTGGCAAAGACCTCCTGGATGTCCGGCCGGGTCAGGTGCATGAGGGTGGCCACGCTATACACCCCGTCAAAAATGCCCAGTGCCGGGGTCAGGTCCCCAGGCAGCCGGATATGGAACAGGCGGCCGGCAAGGACCGGGTGGCAGGCGGCCGCCGCGTCGACCATCTCCTGAACCCCGTCCGATGCCGTGACGTCAAATCCGTTTTCCAGCATGAACGCGGCATCCCTGCCGGAACCGCATCCCAGTTCCAGCAGCCGGGCGCCCGGGGGGAAGCTGTCTGCCAGCAGGGCGTGCAGGTCTGACACAGTTGCGGATTCATACCGCCGGACCAGTTCTCTGACGTGGGTGGTGTAGTATGCAATGGTGGTGTCGGGCACCTGTTTGCGTCTCCTTAGAAGTTGCCGGCCCAATGTACCACACGGGGTCAAAGTAAAACAAGAAAGATATCCGGATCAGAATTTTGCGCATGATTCGGCTTGACAGGGCCGGGATAATTATTTTATATACAGAATCAGATTCTGCATACAGAAAATTATGTTTGGTATCAGAGAACAGGGGGCTGGATGGACCAAAAAAATAAAACCACGTCTGCCAGGCCGGTGTCCCCGGCGGTGAGCCAGGCGGCCCAGCTGCTTTTGTACCTGGGCAGTCAATCCGGAACCGACATGACCCTGACCCGGATCTGTGAGGCGGTCGGCATTCACAAGAGCAAAGGGTATTCCATCTTGAATGCGTTGAGCGAATACGGGTTTGTCACCCGGGACGAGAACGGCAAGACCTATTCACTGGGGCCTGCCGTGATTCCCCTGGGGGCCAGGGCGATAAACGACCTGGATATCCATGCGGCAGCCAGTGCCCATCTCCAGGCACTGGCCGAAGAAACCGCCTGCACGGTGCTGCTGGGAATGGTTTCAAACGACCGGTTTTACGTGGTCGGAAAATATGACGGCAATGCAATGGTGTCTTTGACCATTCGTCAGAACCAGTGTTTTCATATTACCCACGGAGCCCATGGCAAGGCCATTGTGGCGGAAATGGATGACGAAACCAGAAAAAAGATTTTGGCATCCCCGCCGCTGCTGTTTTACGGGGAAAATACCCGGGTGGACAGGACCCGGCTTGAAAAAGAGTTGGCGCGGTGCAGACAGAACGGATATGCCGTGGACAACGAATCCATGACGCCCGGGATCCGCGCTGTGGCAGCACCGGTGTTCGATCACCGGAATACTGTTTTCGCAGGGGTGGTGCTCGCGGGGATGTTCGGACAAGATGAAATCCCGGCCATGGGAGAAAGGGTCTCGGCCATGGGCCGGTGGATCTCCCGCCAGGCCGGTGCATCCATATAAAAATCAGGGAGGAATTATGAGCCGGAAAGATGGCGTTGAAATCATCAAAACCACCACGTGGTCGCCGGGACCGGGATGTCACGGCGGCTGCGGGGTACTGGTCCATGTCAAAGACAACAAGGTCATTAAAGTGGAAGGGGACCCGGACCATCCCTGGAACCAGGGACGGCTGTGTTCCCGGTGCCTGTCCATGACCCAGTACATGTATCACCCGGACCGCCTGAAAACCCCTTTGAAACGGGTGGGAAAAAAAGGAGAGGGGAAGTTTGAACCCATTTCCTGGGACGAGGCCTTTGACCTGATCGAAGAGAAAATGAAAAAAATCCGGGCCGAGCATGGTCCTGAATCGGTGATCTTTCACCAGGGCACGGGCCGGGACATCGGGGGATGGATCTCCATGCTGGCCTATGCCTATGGCAGCCCCAACTGGATGTTCGGGCTTTCCGGGATCTCCTGTTATACGCCCCGGCTGATGATGATGTCCATCACCCAGGGGGATTTCGCCGTGGTAGATGCCTCCCAGTGGCATGAGAAACGGTATGATGATCCCGAATACCGGATTCCGGAGACCGTGACCATCTGGGGGCAGAACCTGCCGGCCACCTGTCCGGACGGTTTTTTCGGGCACTGGTATGTGGATCTGATGAAACGGGGTACCCAGCTGATGGTGATCGATCCCCGGTGCACCTGGATCGCGTCCCGGGCCAGGTTGTGGCTCCAGCTGCGGCCGGGCACGGATGCGGCCCTGGCCCTGGGGTTTATCCATGTGATTCTCAAGGAAAATCTCTGGGACAAGTCGTTTGTGGAAAAATGGACCAATGCGCCGTTTCTGGTCATGGAAAAGGATGCGGGGCCGGTACTGCTGCGGGAAAGCCATATCCGGGCCGGCGGGTCGGATGACAATTTCGTGGTGCATGATGCAGCGTCCGGTGATTTTGTGGTGTGGGATTCCGGAGATCAGTCATACAGGCAGCCCGACACGGCACCGTCTTTGACCGGCGAATTCA
>JAABTO010000371.1 GCA_011389835.1 Desulfotignum sp.
TCCACTGTCATTGACTCCCGGTTCGGGGAGTACACCGAAGTGGAGGCCGGGTGCTTCTGCAATGAAATCACCCTGGGGGATTATTCCTATCTGTCTTCCTGCGTCCGGGCCATCTGGTGCGATATCGGCAAATTCTCTTCCATCGCCTCCCATTGCGTGATCAATCCGGGAAATCACCCTTATCAGCGGGTAACCCAGAGCCACTGCACCTACCGGTGCCGGCAGTACGGGTTTGCCGACCAGGATGATGACGCGTTCTTTGAATGGCGCAGGCAGGATGCCGTGACCATCGGGCATGATGTGTGGCTGGGGCACGGGGTCTATGTGATGCCCGGGGCAGCCATTGCCGACGGGGCTGTGGTGGCGGCCGGGTCCGTGGTCACCCGGAACCGGCCGGTGGGGCCTTATGAAATCGCGGCCGGGTCCCCTGCCAGACCCGTCAAAAAAAGGTTCTCCGATCGAATCATCGACCGGCTCCTGGAGATCCGTTTCTGGGACTGGCCCCGGGAAAAACTGGAGCAGGGGTTCAGGGACCTGTACGATGTGGAAACATTTATCGAAAAATACTGAATTGAACACAATTCTATCATCCAGGTAATTCATTCCCAACACTTGAGGCGGATAATCCCCCCTGACAGTCGAAAACCGAACCTTCAGGGAGGATCGAATCCGCCATGTCCGCCGCACAGGCAACAACGACAAACAAAACCATACCGGCACCCGCTTCCAGTGCCCGAATCGAGCTGACGTTTCTGCACCATGCCCTGGAAATCAAACCCGGGTCCATGGAAACCTTTGTTCAATCCCTGCCGTTTTCTTTCCAGGATGTCACCGCAGGCGCGGAAAATGAATTCCAGGCCGTGGTCATGGGAAAGCGTGAGGATGTGGATCTGCCCATCACCATTGAATCCGCCAATTTTTTCAAAAACATGGTCCGCAGGGCCGCATCCGGTGACACATCACGGAAAACGGTCACCGCCCTCGAACGGTATCTGGAGCAGAAAAACAATGTCTGGGAAAATTCCTGGGTCCGGTTCCCGGAAAAATATCTCAATAATTACGCCCGGGAGGTATTTAACTCGGATCTACTGGCTGACAAAGCATCTCCGGCGGCAGGCCTCCGGTCCGATGCCGGTCAGTTCCGGTTCAATCAGGCGGGAGAACCCATGATCCGCATCCCGGTTTCCTATCTGCTCAAGCTCTCCCTGGCCGATCTGATCGGGTCGGCACCCCTGATCCATCCGCGAATCAAACAAACCGGCGAAAAAATGCTGGCCCATTTTCTCAATGACAACACCTCCCCGGAAATTTTTTCCTTTCATCCGGTGCGGTCCGGGGTCGGGTCCCGGGGTATCGGCCGGACCCTTGCCACGGAAACGTTGATCCGGTTTCTGTTCACCCAGGTGCTGGTTCTGTATGCGGAAAAAAAACTGGGGTTGAAGGATGCCGGACAGCAGGTGCGGGTGTTTTTTTCCGCCTCCCCGCCGGTCATGCAGCACCGGCTCAATGAATGCCTGTCTGATGCGTTTTACCGCTACCTGTTCATGAGTCCCTGCCTGTCTGGCTGGAACCGGGGCGAAGAAAAACATGCCTATATGAAGCTTTGCCACGAGGTGCTGTCCCGAAGCCAGATCAACGGGATCGCCAAACTCAAGGAAGCCGGCATCATTCAATCCAACCTGGTGATCCTTCCCAACAGCTCCAACATCAGCCTGGCCAACAACGGGACCCATATCAGTATCGGTTCCAAAAAACTGGCGCAGCTGCTGTCCGATCCGGTGTCCGGGTTCACCCCACGGCATGAAAAATACCTGGGGGACCTGGTCATCAAGATCGCGGAGCATTTTCTGTGCCTGTTTCCCGGCACTTTCAGCGCGTCTCCCTATCGCCTCAACTTTGAAGACTTTCACCCGGAAAAGATCCTGGGATTTCTTCCCCATGAACTGGATTACACCCATTTGCGCATGCTCTGGCGGCGCTGGAAAAAAAAAGGCGGCCAACCGGATGCTTGGCCGTCCGGTCACCCCTTTCGGTCCGGTCTGGCTGGACCGGTTCATCAGCAGAACATTCTTGCTTAAAGGGGATTTTGTTCCGGATTTCCGGCTGGTGGACTATCTGGTTTCCCTGATGAGCACCGACCAGAGCCCGGGTCTGGACGGCAGCCTCGGGAACACGGTCCGGCTGGGCAGCGACCTGGCCCAGATGGGCATTTTCGATACCCGCATGCCCCTTTACCAGCTGATCCGTCTCAGGGAATTTTCCCGCATGGGGTACAGCGGGTTCGAACACCGGTATTACAGCATTTTTGAACACGTTCTGGCAGACATGGGGAACGCTGCCGACATGCAGACCCTGATCACGGCACTGGCCTACAAATACATTCTCAACGGTGAGGTGACCCATGCCCTGATCGAAAATCTCAAACTGCATGCGGCCATAGCCGACCTGCAGGGCCGGATT
>JAABTO010000109.1 GCA_011389835.1 Desulfotignum sp.
GCCATGACCCGGTTCGGACTGGAGGTCCAGTTTTTCTGCTCCGCCAATCCGGCCGGCTGGGATCCGCTGTGGGGCAAAAGCCCGGTTCATCTGGCCGCAGATATCCATACGGCCGCGTTAAAGACCAGCCTGAAAAAAATGCGCACACTGTCTGACACCCGCTAATACCTGACCTCAAAGTCCTTGAAGTCGGTTTGTGACGGCGCTACCTCATCGATCACCTGGTCCACCCGGGCAGCGGGGGGACCTTGGTGACACCAGGCCACCATCTGGTCCACAGCTTCGGATGGGCCCTGAAACACCGCTTCCACCGATCCGTCCGCCAGGTTTTTCACATATCCGGCAACCCCGGCCTGACGGGCGGCTTTCTGGGTTTCCAGGCGATAGAAAACCCCCTGGACTTTTCCGGAAATGGTCACTTTTTTGGTACGTTTGCCGGTCATTGGACCTCCTTTCATGCGTGCGTGTTTTTTTAACGGGTTCAGCACGGCCGGTGTCACCATGTCCCGGCCGAATTTTTCATAAATGCGGTCCATGGCCCGGTCCACAGACTCCCACTGCCTGACTGAATCCTGTTCAGGCAATACGATCAACTCCAGCTGAACCGGTACGTTCCGGGACTGCAAATGCGATACCCCCACCCCCAGCAGACGGATGGGTCTGCGGATCGTCACCTGCTGGAACAGGTCCCAGGCCTGTTGAAAAACCGCTTCGGTCGAGCAGGTTCTGGTTAGAATTTTCCGGGTCCGGGTGATCTGGGAAAAGTCGGAAAACTTGATTTTGATGAACACACTGTGACAGGTGAGCTGTTTTTGCCTCAACTCCCTGCCCACCCGCACGGCAAGCGAAAGCAGGACGTTTTTGGCGGCGTCGGCATCTGAAATATCGGTTTCCAGCGTGGTTTCACTGGAAATGGATTTACGGACCGTTCCGGTCTGTATCCGGTCATTGTCGACGCCCCGGCTGAGCTGGAACAGGCGGTGACCGAATTTACCGAATTTGCGGGTCAGCACACGGATGTCGAACCGCTGAATATCCCCCAGAGTCTGGATATTGAGCGCCGTCATCTGCGCCATGGCCTGCTTGCCCACGCCTGGAATCTTCTGGATGGGCAAATTCTGAATCACGTTTGGCATCTGGTCCCGGGTAATATGGGTCAGGCCGTCGGGTTTGTTCATGTCGGAAGCGATTTTTGCCAGAAATTTCACCGGTGCGATCCCGATGGAACAGGTCAGGGCCAGATCATTGACAATGGTTTGTTTGATTTTCTGGGCAATGACCGGCGGCGGACCGAACAAGGTGGTGCAGCCGGTCACATCGGCATAGGCTTCATCAATGGACACCGGTTCCATCAGCGGGGTGAACCGGGAAATGATATCCATGATTTTTCGGGAAGCCGCCGCATATTTTTTCCGGTTTCCCGGCACCACCACCAGATGGGGGCAGCGCTGCCTGGCCTGAAACAGGGGCATGGCAGAGTGAATCCCGAACTGCCTTGCTTCATAGCTGGCCGTGGATACCACGGACCGGGGTGAATTGCCGCACACCACAATGGGGCGGTGTCTGAGCTCCGGGTTGTCCCGCTGCTCCACTGCGGCAAAAAAAGCATCCATGTCAATATGCAGGATCATCAATTCATACCATAGGCCTTGTTTTGATGGTGTGTCAAGACATGGCGTGCAGGAGATGAAATCAGGTATTGTCACCAGGTGCGGACTTCTGGTATGGTTTCCGGGTGAATGTCATGGAGAAATGGAGCAAATGCCGTTTTTAAAATTGTTGTGTGTTTTCCTGGTGGGGGTGACAATGCTGGCCGGTTGTTCGGAAAACCGGGACGCACCTCAAGCCGAGCAAGCATCCCCATCCAGTCTGTCCACAGGTGAAAATGAACTGGCCGGGCGGGCGTATGCAGCCATGCCTGGAAATATTCACTGGCTGACCAATGACACGGATCCGGTGTATGCCTCTTCTGATGCCCGCAAAGGCGGGCTTTTCAGGGCCGCCCTGCTCAGCTTTCCCATGACGTTCCGGGTGGTGGGGCCCGATTCCAACGGCAGTTTCCGTTCCGCGATTTTAGACAACCAGCTGTCTTTGATCAACATCCATCCCAACACCGGCAATATCATTCCGGAACTGGCCACCCACTGGGCGTTCGATCCGGATAAAAAAACCATGTATTTCAAGCTGGACAAGCAGGCCAGATGGTCCGACGGCCGGCCGGTCACTGGATGGGATTTCGCCTATACCCTGACCTTCATGCGGTCCGAGCACATTATTGCGCCCTGGTACAATGATTATTATACCCGGGAGATCGAAAAAGTGATGGTATACGATGATTACACCATCGGGGTCAAAAGCACCAAAGCGGTACCGGATCTTCACCTGAAACTGGGCATCAGTCCGACTCCGGAGCATTTTTTTCATCCCCTGGACAAAGACTTCACCTCCCGGTACAACTGGGCCGTGGTGCCCAATACCGGCCCCTATCAGATATCGGAATTCAAAAAAGGAAGGTATATCCGGTTTGCCCGGAAAAAAGACTGGTGGGCAAAAGACCGGCGCTATTTCAAACACCGGTTCAATGTGGACACGGTCCAGTATTCGGTGATCAGAGATTACAATCTTCAGTGGGAATATTTCAAGAAAGCAGAGCTGGAAACCTTTGGCCTGGTCCAGCCCAAATACTGGTATGACAAATCAAAAACCCGGGCAATTGAAAACGGATATGTGCACCGGATCTGGTTTTTTAACGATCTGCCCCGTCCCAGCCATGGCATGTGGCTCAATCAGGACAAAGAGATTTTTTCCGAACAATACCGGCGCCTGGCGTTTGCCCATGCCATGAACATCGACAGGGTCATCGACAAGGTGCTGCGGGGGGATTATTTCCGTCTGGCCCAGCCGTTTTTCGGGTATGGGGAATACACGGACATCACGATTTCCCCCCGGCCCTATGATGTAAAAAAAGTACAAGCGCTCATGACGCAACAGGGGTGGCACCGGGGAGATGACGGGATCTGGTCCAGGGAAGGGCAGCGCTTTTCCGTCACGGTCACCTACGGGTATGACGATCATATGCCTCAGCTGGTGGTGCTCAAGGAAGAGGCCCGCAAGGCCGGTATCGAACTGCGGCTGGAAAAACTGGATCCTTCGGCCATGTTCAAGAAATTTCTGGAAAAAAACCATGATGTGGCCTGGATGGGTTGGAGTACGGGCATGCGGCCGTCCTACTGGCAGGGATGGCATTCGGACAATGCCCATAAACCCCAGACCAACAATATCACCAATACCGATGATCCAAAACTGGATGCCCTGATCGATCAGTACCGGGAAAGCCTGGATGAAGCTGAACGGATCCGGCTTTCCAGAGAGATACAGAACAGCATCCATGAGGTGTGTGCGTATGTACCCACGTTCATGGTGCCGTATGTGCGGATCGCTTACTGGCGGTGGCTCAAGCTGCCTGATTTTCATGGCACCCGCATGTCCGACAATCTGTTTGATCCGTTTTCATCCACGGTGGGAGGGCTTTTCTGGCTGGATCCGGTGATTTATGATGACACCGTTTCCAAGATGAAACAGGGGATCGCCCTGCCGCCGGTCACCATCATAGATACCCGGTTCAAGGTGACAGGAGACCCGCCGTGAAGGAAGACACTGTTTTAAAAATCAAAGATCTGGTTGTGGAGTTTGATACGGAACACGGCCGGGTCCGGGCGGTGGACCATGTGGATTTCGAACTGGAAAAAGGCCGTATCCTGGGCATTGCCGGTGAATCGGGCTGCGGTAAGAGCGTGACCGCCTTGAGTATCATAAGGCTCTTGCCCAAACCGGTGTCACGGGTTGCCCAGGGACAAATTCTGTTTCAGGGGCAGGACCTGCTGACCCGGCCGGTTCATGAGATGCACCGCATCCGGGGCCGGAAAATCGCCATGATATTTCAGGAACCCATGACCGCGCTGAACCCGGTGCACACGGCAGGCAGACAGATGAAAGAGGTGTTTTCTCTGCATTTTCCCGGCATGACCGCGGCAGACAGACAGGCCAGATCCATGGAAATGCTCGAACGCGTCGGCATTCCCGATCCGGGCCGGGTCATGAATAAATATCCGCATCAGCTTTCCGGCGGGATCCGTCAGCGGGTGATGATTGCCATGGCCCTGAGCTGCGAGCCGGATATTTTGATTGCCGATGAACCCACCACTGCCCTGGATGTGACCATTCAGGCCCAGATTCTGGAACTGATCAAGGACCTGCAGAAAAGATCCGGCATGTCCATTGTGCTCATCACCCATGATCTGGGGGTGATTGCGGAAAACTGCGATCATGTGGCGGTGATGTATGCCGGACAGATTGTCGAGACAGCCGATGTCCGCGGGCTGTTCAAGCATCCGCTTCATCCCTATACCCGGGGATTGCTTGTTTCGATTCCTTCTTTGGCCAGACACAGCAAAACCCGGCTGCCCACCATCGACGGCAGTGTGCCGGATCTGTCCCATATGCCGGGAGGGTGCCGGTTTGCAGACCGGTGTCCGGATGTTATCGACATATGCCGGACCCAGGTGCCGCAGCTCAAATCCGTCGGAAAAGGCCGGAAAGCCGCATGTCATTTAATTCCGGTTGATCCTGATCAAAAAAAGTACTGAATATAAAAAAATCCTTGATTTTTGGGACAAACCGAATAATATACATTGAAAGCCGTTATAGTAAAGGCTTTGCAGTTTCGTTCTAAAGGCAAGACCCGTTCATTCCAATGGCTCGACCTGAAGTTTGAAACTACCCCCGAATTTTTTACCTAAAGCAAGGAGAAAGTCGTAATGGCAAATGGGATTGTAAAATGGTTTAACGATGCAAAAGGGTATGGATTTATCGAACAGGAAGACGGGCCTGATGTTTTTGTGCATCACACAGGTATCAGCTCTACCGGTTTCCGGTCATTGAACGAGGGAGATCGTGTGACCTTTGATGTTGAAGACGGCCAGAAAGGTCCGGCCGCAGTCAACGTTGTTGTAGAATAATAGTTAAATTGAATTTTATAAGGGTTTTGCACGGCACGATGGTGTAAAACCCTTTTGTTTTACCCCGGTATCGGAGGGAGCATGGCAATCCTGGAAGTCAGCCGGCTTAAAAAGTATTTTCCCGTGCTGGGGGGGGTGTTTCTCAGGCGTATCGGCTGGGTGCATGCGGTGGATGATGTCTCTTTTTCTGTGGAAAAAGGGGAGACATTCGGTCTGGTGGGCGAATCCGGATGCGGAAAAACCACGCTGGGAAGATGCATCATGGGCCTGTATGTGCCTACTGAAGGGGCCATTAAAGTCCGGGAACGATCCTTGTCGAACCTGACCGCGTTTCAAAAAAAAAATCTGGCTTCCTTTCTTCAGATGATCTTTCAGGATCCGTTTGAATCATTGGATCCCAGGCAGACGATTCAGCAGATCCTGGAGGAAAAATACAAAATTCACGGATATGACCCGGCAGGTCTGAGCAAAGAAATTCAACAGCTTGTGTCCCGGGTCGGTCTTTCCAGAGACAGCCTGTCCAGATACCCCCATGAATTTTCAGGGGGCCAGCGTCAGCGCATCGGCATTGCCCGGGCCGTGAGCATGAATCCGGAGATCATCATCTGTGATGAACCGGTGTCCGCCCTGGATGTGTCTGTCCAGTCCAACATATTGAATCTGCTGCTGGATCTGCAGCAGAGTCTGGGACTGACCTATGTGTTCATCTCCCATGATCTGTCCGTGGTCCGGCATATGTCCGACAAGATCGGGGTGATGTATCTGGGGCAGATCGTGGAAATGGCGGATGCCGGGGATATTTATGACCGTGCCCGGCATCCCTATACAAGGGCGTTGCTGTCCGCGGTGCCGGTGCCGGACCCGGACGCTGACAGGCAGCGGACGATTCTCACCGGAGAGGTGCCGTCCGTGGAAAATCCCCCTTCAGGATGCCGGTTCCACACCCGCTGTCCGCATGTGGCGGATATTTGCCGCAAAAAAACGCCGCCGCTGATTGCCAAAGACGACGAGGGCCGTCATGTGGCGGCCTGTCATTTTTTCTAATCAATGGTTCGTCCGCGTCTGCCAGGTATCCTTAAAAAAGTGGGCGGCTTTGGTGTTGCGCAAAAGACCGTGCAATGATAATCTTCCAAACTTGGTGAACAGCCATGACAGATAGACGGTGTAATTGGCGGTATCACCAGACGGCAAAAAATGGCAAACAAACACGTAATTTGGGAAAAAGAGGAACAACCCATGACAAAAAAATTCCTTGTATGGCTTACGGGAATCTGTATTTTAGGATCAGCGGTATGTGTGTCGTCAGACCAGGAAATTGTGGATCGAATCGTTGCGGTTGTCAATGACGACATCATTACCTTATCACAGCTTCACCAGGCGGTTCAGCCTTACTTGAAGCAGGCGGCGTCATCCCAGAGATCAGAAGCGGAAAAAAAACAGATGGTTGAATCCATTGAAAAGCAGATGCTCAATACCCTGATCGACCGAACCCTTACCAGGCAGGAGGCAGCCCGTCAACAGATCTCGGTTTCCGATGCCGATGTCCAGTCCGCCATCGAGAATTTCAAGCGTCAGAACGGTCTGGATCAGGAAGCGTTTGAAAAAGGCCTTGAATCCGAAGGACTGTCTCTGGAAGAATACCGGGAACGGGTCCGTGAGGATATGATGCAGTCGTTACTGATCAACCGGGTGATAAGGTCCCGGATTATTGTCACCCAATCAGAGATCGAAACCTATTATCAAGCCCATCCGGAAAAATTCAGAGGCGAGGAAAAATACCATCTCCGCAACATTCTTGCGGCTTCGGAATCAGAAGCAGAACAGGTGCTGTCCAGACTTGATCAGGGCCTTTCCTTTTCCGAGGCGGCCCGGCAGTTTTCCTCGGCACCCAATGCCGCTGAAGGCGGAGACCTGGGGGTGTTTGACATCCATACCTTCAGCGACGCCATCAAAGCGGCCGTACAGCAATTGAAAAAAGGAGAGTACTCCCGGATGATTTCCACCAATCAGGGCTTTCAGATCATTTATGTGGAAGATATCCTCGAAACCGGTGGAAAGACTTTGGAGCAGGCCGGCGAAGAAATCCAGGAGGTGCTGTACCGGGAACAGGCAGAAGAAAAATTTACCCGGTGGATCGAATCTTTGAAAAAAAATGCCCACATCCGGGTCATGCTGTAGCAGACATGCTGGATTTCAAGACAGATGCGATTCTTCTGCGCCGGATCGAATACGGGGATCATGATTTCATCATCACTTTCATGACAAAGGACAGGGGCAAGATCACCGTGATGGCCAAAAATGCCAAAAAAAGCGTGAAACGCTTTTCCGGTTCCCTGGATCTGTTTTCCTTTAACCATATTCAGTGCCGTGTTCCCCAAAAAAACAAGGATGCATTGCTGACCCTGGTGCAGACCGATCTGGAAAACGGGTTTGCCAACATCCGGTATGATGTATATAAGACCGCGTATGCCAGTTACTGGGCGGAAATGGTGTACCTGTGGCTGGAAGAGGGCAAAGCCCAGACCAACGTGTATGACCTGCTGCTGTTTTCACTGGACATGCTGGACCGGTCTGATATGCCCAAAGAGGTGGTGAGTCTGCTGTTTCAGATCCGGTTCATGAGCGTTTCCGGATTCTCCCCCAATATCGAACGATGCGGGATCTGCCAGAATCATCTGGACAATATTCCGGCAAAGATGCTTCGGTTCGATTTCAGGGAGGGAAAGATCGTGTGCCCCGGCTGTTGCGTGAACGGTTCCGGATACGGTCTGGATGTCTCCAAGGGAACATTGAAGCAGCTGTTCTGGATGAACAATACCGATGTGGGAAAAGCGGACCGGATTCGTTTTTCCAGCGTTGCCGTCAGAGAAGGACAAATTCTGCTGGAATCTTTTATCGCTTTTCACATGGCCCGGGAGTTTAAAACATTGACGTTTTTAAAACGACTGAGAAACGAATCATGGACCTGAGCGGTATTCTGGAAGATAAACCTGTCAAGGTATCTGTTCCCTGCCGGGTGGACTTTGGCGGGACCCTGGATATTTCCACTTTTTACCTGCCCCTGGCCCATCTCAACCCGGCCGGGTTCAATATGGCCATGGATCTGCGCACGAAAGTGACATTGTCCCCGTACCGCCCGGGCCGGGTCAAGGTGTCATCAAAAGGATTTGACACTGCGGATTTCGAACAGGGAACCGCCCCGTTCGATCATCCCATGGGGCTGATGTTTGCCTGTGCCCAGTATGTGAATGCCCATGGGGTGCACATTCACATCGATTCCGCATCACCGCCCCGAAGTGCGCTCGGTGGCTCTTCTTCGGCGGCAGTCGCCATTCTGGCCGCTATTCATGCCGCTTTAGGCAAACCGGTGGAGCCGGCACAGATCGCCTGGCTGGCCCATTACATTGAATCCAGTGTGGCCGGGGTTCCCTGCGGGGTGCAGGACCAGGCGGCCGCCGCGTTCGGCGGGGCCCATCTGTGGGCGTGGAAAATGGGGGATTGCGCACCAATGTTCGAGCGGTTTCCCGTATTTGACACGGATGCCGACCGTCGGGATTTCGGCTCCCATATGCGGGTGGCCTACTGCGGCATACCCCATGTGTCAAAAGACATCAACAGTCGATGGGTCACCGCGTTTGTACAGGGCAAAAACCGGACTGTTTTTGCACAGATCATTGAACTGACCCGGGCGTTTTACACCGCCATTCAAAGCAAAGCCTATGCTGAGGCCGCAGATCTGATGATCCGGGAAACCCGGCTTCGCCTGGACATGACGCCGGATGTGCTGGATGAAACCGGAAAAAAACTGTTTGACGCAGCCTGTGATCTTTATTGCGGGGCCCGGTTTACCGGTGCCGGCGGCGGGGGGTGTCTGTGGGCTGTGGGCGGGAAAAAAGAGATCGTTTCCCTGACGCAATCCTGGCAGTCCATACTGGAACCAATTCCGGATGCCGAACTGCTCAACACCTGTATCGATCCAGAGGGGATTTTGATTGTACGAGACTGACGGATGCCATTGAGACATGAACCATATAAAAATAAAGGAGAAACCATATGCCGGGTTATGACCCTGAGAAAGATAAAAAGATCAAGGAATGGAAAAATGAGGAGACCGGACTGCTGATCTCCATCCAGCAGTATGGAGACGGGGAACCCAAACTTCAGATCGGCCCCAGGATCCTGAAAAAAAAAGACGGCACGGACCGGGCCCCGTCCAAGGCCGGCCGGCTGTCTGTGGAAGATGTCATGTGGCTGTATGATATTATCGATGAGGTAAAGGATGAATTGTCCGGTATGGTTGGACCTGAGTGAAGAATCCCTGGTGCCGCCGTTAGGGACCCGGCAGGCCCCTTCACTGGGACCGGTAGCGGTCATGGTATCCACCGCCTCGGATTTGAAACTGATCCAGCCGATGCTGGATGTAACACACGATCAAACAGTGCCGTTTTTCGTCAGCCGGCTGATCAAAGACGCTCAGGGAATCTGCCTGGCCGGACCGTTTGTGGGCTCTCCTTATGCCGTCATGATGATGGAATCCCTGGTGGCCAAAGGGGTCAGACAGATCCTGATTCTGGGATGGTGCGGCAGTTTGCGGGCGGATATTCAGGCGGGAGATCTGATCGTTCCGGATTCGGCACTGGTGGACGAGGGCACGTCCAGGCATTACGCATCCCTGGATCCGGTTACTCCCAAAGTGGCCTGCACCGGGAATTTTGGTGAAAAGCTGGCCGGATATCTCGCCAGCCGGGGGCTGTCCTGTGTGCAGGCCCCGGTATGGACCACGGATGCCATTTACCGGGAAACGCCTAAAAAGATCGCCTGGTTCAAAAAACAGGGAGCAGTTGCCGTTGAAATGGAGGTTTCCGCGATGTTTTCCGTGGCGGCATACCGCCATGTGGATGCGGCGGCCCTGCTGGTGGTGTCCGACAGTCTGGCCGCCGGAAACTGGGATCCCGGATTTCGCCGCTCCCGGTTCAAGGCCGCCCGGCAGGAGGCTTGTGAGGCGGTCCTGGGATTTGCACGGCATCTGGCAGAGGGCCATACGCCACGGTCCGGCCTGAACAAGGATGACGACACCCGGGAGGCCGGTGATGGAACCACGCATTAAACATCGGGTCAGACAGCTTCAACAGATGCTGAACGATCATAATTATTATTACCATGTGCTGGATGATCCTAAAATTTCCGATGCTGAATATGACCGGCTCATGCAGGAACTCATCGCGCTGGAAACAGCCCATCCTGAGTTTAAAAGCCCGGATTCCCCCACCCAGCGGGTGGGGGGAGCGCCTTTGCCGGCATTTGAACATGCGGCCCACACCATTCCCATGCTCAGCCTGGACAATGCTTTTTCCGATCAGGAGATCCTGGCGTTTCATGACCGGATTTTGAAAAACACCGGAAGTGAAGATATTTTGTATACGGCCGAGCCCAAACTGGACGGGGTGGCCATTGAACTGCGCTATGAAACCGGGGTCCTGGTTCAGGCCGTGACCCGGGGGGACGGGTTTGTGGGAGAAGTGGTCACGGACAATGTGCGCACCATCCGGTCGGTGCCCCTGGGATTG
>JAABTO010000110.1 GCA_011389835.1 Desulfotignum sp.
AATCTGCCACAAGTACCCGAAAGGAACCTGTGGCAGACAAAAACGGTTATACCACGGCCCCGCCGCTGTTCATCCATGCGGACATGCCGCCGGCCAGGCTGTGCACATGATTGAACCCCTGGCTCTGGAGAAAGCTGGCCGCAATATTGCCCCGGTATCCGACCCCGCAGGTCACGATCACTTCTTCATCTTTGTCAATATCCGGTGCCTGATCGAGCAGATCGGTCAACGGCAGGGATCTGGCCTGCTCGATATGGCCGTCTTCATATTCAGCCGGGGTTCTGACATCGTACAGCACGGAATAATTGCCTGTGCTGATTTTCTGTTTCAGTTTTTCCGTGGAAATCTGCCACAGCTGATTGATGGGAAGCCCGGCCTCCTGCCAGGCGGCCATGCCGCCGTACAGATACCCGATGATATTGTCGTACCCGATGCGGTGCAGGTGCACCGTCATGGCTTTAAACGCATCTTCATCCGTGACGATCAGGATCAGCTTTGCCTCGGGCTCGAGCACCATGCCGATCCAGTTGGCGGTCTGCTTGGCAAACCCGATATTGATGGACCCGGGAATGTGCACCCCGCCGAACGCGGCTGTGTCCCGGGTATCCAGGACGGTTGCCCCGTTTTCAATCTGGGCTTTGACCTGGGCCGGGCTCAGGTCCCGAACGACGGGACACCGGTCCAGCAGGGGCACCCCATGGGTATTGGTGTGGATGATATGGGAAAAACTTTTGGGACGGGAGGGAAAGGTCTGCATCATTTCCTTTTTGAACGCGTCTTTGGACAGCTTGAGCAGGTCATTGCTCTTTTTCTCAAACCCGATGGTGGAACTGGATTTGGCGCTCATGCCCTTGCCGCACAAAGACCCTTCCCCATGGGCCGGAAATACCTCGAGATTGTCCGGCATGGTGCCCAGTTTTTCATACAGGGAATGGTACAGATTCAGGGTCTGCTCTTCGATCAGCTCATCTCCGGCCAGATCCGGCCGGCCGATATCGCCCACAAACATGCAGTCACCGGTGAGCACCATCCAGGGATCCTGGCTCCTGGCCGTATCCGTCACCAGTATGGACATGGCGTGCGGGGTATGCCCCGGGGTCTTGATGAACTGCAGATTGGTATAGCCGAACGCCATGGTCTGGCCTTCGGTCACCTCCTTGTGTGAGAAGGTCACCGGAGAGCCTTCCATATAGTAAATCTCCGCCCCGGTTCGGGACTTGAGTTCCTGGTTTCCGCTGACATGGTCCGCGTGAATATGGGTTTCAAAAATATGGGTGATTTCCATGCCGTTTTTGCGTGCCAGATCGATATACTCCTGCACATCTCTTTTGGGATCCACCACACAGGCCACCTTGG
The DNA here is from genome assembly GCA_011389835.1 of Desulfotignum sp. Classification (GTDB taxonomy): domain Bacteria; phylum Desulfobacterota; class Desulfobacteria; order Desulfobacterales; family Desulfobacteraceae; genus Desulfotignum. Next base: position 1,357 of record JAABTO010000110.1, read on the forward strand.
CGCCCGGGCAACCGATGATATAAGAAAGACATCCCATTCCTTCGACGGTGATCTGTTTGAAATACATGATGTTATCTCCTGTTTGTATCTGCTTTGTTTTATCTGTGTGCCGCAAATCACTGGATTCTCAAGTGATGGAAATAAATATACCATCTTGTTTCACATTTTCAAACATGGATTGCTCTTTTTTAAGAATCGCTCCGGATTCCAGAGGAACGGTCAGGCAGAAGATTTGACTTTTTTCCAAGAAACTGTTTGAAAATCCGGCTGGATCCGCTATAAATCAGCTACCTGCTTCTTTGTACAAACCAGGTTAAGGTATTACATGGAGGAAAAAATGAAGGTGGGACAGGCCAGAAAATTATTTTCAGAAATGATGAATCATGCCGGTATCCGTGTGAATGGCGACCGGCCCTTTGATATCCGGATCAAAAACGATCAGTTTTTCCAGCGGGTAACGGCATCCCCGGCTTTGGGCCTGGGTGAGTCCTATATGGATGGCTGGTGGGAGTGTCCGGCACCGGATCAGTTCATTGAAAAAGTGCTTCGGGCCAATCTTCTCAACCAGATCAAACAGGACCGGATCACGGCCTGGAACGCCCTGCTGGCAAAGTTTTTTAATCTCCAGACCATTAAACGGGCCTTCACCGTGGGCAAACAGCATTATGATATCGGCAATGATCTGTACCGGGAGATGCTGGACAAACGGATGCAGTATACCTGCGGATACTGGAAAGATGCCCGGAATCTGGACGAAGCCCAGGAAGCCAAACTGGAAATGATCTGCCGAAAACTGGCACTGGCACCGGGAATGAATGTCCTGGAACTCGGGTGCGGTTTCGGCGGGTTTGCCCGGTATGCGGCTGAAAAATACCAGGTGTCCGTGACCGGCTTTACCGTGTCAAAAGCCCAGGCGGAATTCGGCAGAGAATACTGCAAAGGCCTGCCTGTGGATATCCGTCTGGATGATTACCGCAATGCCAGAGGCACCTATGACCGTGTCCTGTCCATCGGTCTGATGGAGCATGTGGGATTTAAAAACTACCGGACCTATATGGAACTGACCCGCAACCTGCTTAAAAAAGACGGCATCGCGTTCGTGCATACCATCGGCGGGAATATCACCACCAGAATCTGCAACCCCTGGACCGCCAAATACATTTTTCCCAATTCGGTCCTGCCGTCCATTTCCGAGCTGGGAAGAGCCATGGAAGGGCTGTTTGTCATGGAAGACTGGCACAATTTCGGTGAAGATTATGACAAAACCCTGATGGCCTGGTATCAAAACGTCAAGGCAGCCTGGCCCGGGCTGAAAAACCGGTACGGGGACCGGTTTTTTCGGATGTGGGAATATTACCTGCTCAGCTCAGCCGGCGGGTTCCGGGCCCGGTCCATGCAGCTGTGGCAGATGGTTCTGACCCGTCCCGGCCGGCCGAAACCGGACTGCCGGATATCGTGAGACCTGCCATGATCTATTCAGATGTGATCATTGTGGGTGGAGGGCCGGCAGGGTCGGCCTGCGCGGCAACCCTCAAAAAAAACGGCATGGATGTGAAAATTCTGGACAAACAGGTCTTTCCCAGACAAAAACTATGTGCCGGATGGATTTCGCCGGATGTGTTCACGGACCTTGGGTATTCCCCTGACGCCTATCCCCACGCATTGACCCAAATCCACCGGATTCACTTTCACCTGTTCAAGGTTCCTTTGCCTGTGAAGACACACCAGTATGCCGTCCGCCGTATCGAGTTCGACCACTGGCTGATCCGGCGGGCCAATGTTCCAGTGTACACCCACCGGGTCAAAACAATTCAAAAAAAACAACACAGGTATGTGGTTGATGACCGGTTTGAATGCCGGTTTCTGATCGGGGCCGGCGGCACCCACTGTCCGGTGCGCCGCGCGTTTGTATCCCCGTTGACAGCCCGTCCGGAAAATGCCCGGATATCTGCGGTGGAAAAAGAGTTCCTGACTTCTCAACAGGTTCGGGAGTGTCATATCTGGTATCTGAAAAACGGATTGCCCGGGTATGCGTGGTATCTGCCCAAAAAAGGCGGATGGGTCAATATCGGTATCGGCGGCAAACAGCTCGGCCTGGCCGCTCAAAAAACCACCATCATGCGCCACTGGCGACATTT
>JAABTO010000111.1 GCA_011389835.1 Desulfotignum sp.
CAGCTGAACCATATTGCACGATTCAGCCTGCCGGGCCTGGTGGCGGCCGGATTCCGGCCGCCAAAGTGATGGAAGAACAAGCCGATAGATCAGCTGTTGGATTCCCGCTGCTGCAAGGTACTCAAACCCATGTCAGACAGTTTAACCTTTACCCAGCCAGCCATACGGCCGGGAATCGATCCGAGTTGTTTGACACCGTCCCACAACTCATTTGTGAAAAGATTGAGTACCGATCCGAAAACTGCGAAGCCAACGATGGCGACATTCGCCAGAAGATGAGCTTCATTGATTTTTGTATGTTGAGTTGATTGAATAATTGGGGTCGCTTTTTCCATTGGTTCCTCCTCATCTGAAGTTAACATCTTTAGTTAACATCTTTGGTCAACTTCCGTTGACAAGCGCTTTCGCAATTCGCGAAAGGACTGGCATAAAAATTTGCCCACAAGAATGTTTCATGTTCAAAATATCTCACAGTGAAACGTCATTGTCAAGGAAAAAAATTTTATTTCTTCAAAATTATGCCAGAAAGACTTTTCCGGTATTGCTCACCGTATGGTTGTCCCGCATGTAATTGGCCTGGCTGCCGTTGCGCATGATCGCCGACAGTCCTTCCGGGTCATAGGGATCCACCTGGTAGTCCGGGGCCTGATCCGGTGTGGTGTCACGGCACAAATCAATATGCCGTTCCAGCTTGGCGATGGAAAAGGACACCAGTTCCTTTAAAAATCCGAAACTGTGCCGCATCTGGTGAAACCCGTATTTTTTCATGAGCGCGTATCCATTGACCGCCTCTTTTTCAGCGATTTCATTGGGATGCTCCTGGCTGGTGGTGCAGGCGGTCTGGATGGAAGGCAGATCCAGGCGTTTGTTGACCTTTTCCATGATCAGGTTGGCAATATTAAAGGAGGTCAGCCCCAGATTTACCGCATAATTGTCCTTGATGCTGGCAATCGACGGCAGGCCGGCATGAACCACCATGACCCCGGGATTGACCACCTGGGCCAGTGTAATACCGAACAGGGCCTCGGCATGGGTCAGGGTGATCAGGCTGGACATGGAATAGGGGGCGGACAGCCCGGCCATGGGCATGGTGGACACATAGATGGGGATCCCTTTTTTCACGCAGGACAAAAAAGGCGGGATCATGCTGTCGATGATATTCAAGGGGCTGTTGATGATGGAAAACTGGATGGTGAATCCCCCCCGGGTTTGATGAATCTGCAGGGCTTTTTCTATGCCCGCATCCGAGACCGCGGCAGCATACACCGGTTTGTCGCAGTTTTCGATAATGGTTTCCATGACCTTGACTTCTTCTTTGGGAACCAGCACCCCCCTGGCCATAAAATCGATCACATCGGTCTGATTGACGATGCGGGCGATCTTTGCAATATGCTCAAATGTCGGTTGGATCAGCTCTCTTGTGGTGTCGTCATACACAAAAGGGGCTGTCCCGCCCACCCCAAAGGAATTTTCCTTGATCCAGTACTGATCCCGTTTGGGCGTGTCAGCCAGGGCCTGTTCCACTAAAGGAGACAGCACATGCAGATGCTCGGTGGTATCATCATACGCGGCCAGACCCGTTCCTTCCAGAATCTGTCTGACCTCCGGTGAACTGCACCGTACCCCGGTTTCTTCTAAAACCCGCAATGCATCCTGATGGATTTGGTCCAGATACTCATTGCTCACTAAATTCATTTATTTGCCTCTCTCGTTGATGGTCAATGTCATCCCGTCCCAGGCGAACACCATATTGTCAAAGTCCGCCTCAAGGGCACGGTAATCTGTAAAACTGCGGTGCCAGTATTCCTCCAGGTGAATGAACACCACCTGTTTTGCCTGTATCCGCCGGCTCAGGGCAACGGTCTGTTCAAAGGTGTACAGGGTGGTCCTGGAGATGTGATCCTCCGGATACACATATCCATGTCTCAACCCGGTTTCGAACAGACCCGGCTGGATGAACAGCACATCCGGACGCTGCACCGCCGGGTCCTGCTCTGGAAACGGCTTGATGTCACAAGGGGCGTACACCGCCCTGCAGCCGTTTTTCTCAAACACATAAATATAGACGGTCTGATCCCCCCGGTCCACGGGAATGGCCGTCACCTGAATGCCCCCGATGACGGTTTCCCGGTCAAACGGTTCACAGCACAGAAATCCGGATTTTTCGTAAAATGACACCAAAGATCCGTAAGCCGTACTGACTTTCCTGAAACTTTCCAGCAACTGCTGTGGTATCACCAGTTGGACGGTTTTTTCCGGAAATGCCTCCCACGTCCTGAAATCAATGGTCATCTGCTCCACCACCCGGAATCCTTCGATATGATCCGGATCCAGGTGGGTGAGCATCAAGTGACTGATGTCACGGATATCCGACCGGTTGAGCTGCCGGGAAATTTCAGCCGGGGTATCGATCAGGATATTTTCATCATGCACAAACGCGGCCGGCCCTCCCCTTTCGAAGGGAACACCTTTTTGGCGCGCTTCTGTGCAGATCCGGCACTGGCATAATGGTTTGGGGATGACGGCACATCCCCCGGACCCCAGTATCGAAAAATCCATGACACCTGTCCGCAAAAGGCCGTTACTTGAACGGGTCCCATCGGACGGTCTGTTTTTCATACGACGGCGGGAACTGTTTCAAAAACTCATCGTAGTAGTACAATTCCTTGAATGACGCGAACTTGAGTCCGTATGCCGCCTTGGGACGAAGCTCGAATTCTTTGGGATCGATTTTCTGGGCAATGATGTCATCCATCACATCATCCATGCCGGTCCCCATGGCAAACCGCAGCTTTTCCCGATCAGCGATCTGTTGCGGCAGCATATCCCGGAACGCTTCCCTGAGCACGTATTTTTCAATCTGTTTGTCCCCGTAAATCTTCCATTTCATGGGAATTTTTGCGGCAAATTCCACCACCCGGGAATCCAGAAACGGCGTTTTATAAACCACGCTGTTGGCCATCCAGCTGCGGTCCATCCGTCTCAACGCAGTGTTATAGGCGATTTCAAGCAACTTCTGAGCCAGCCGGTCCCGCTGTTCCGGACTTTTGACCTTGGGGTTCTTCAATACCATGCGGTACCCGCCGAACAGTTCATCCGCCCCTTCCCCTATCAGCACGGTATCACTGAATTCCTTGACTCTCCGGGACACGTAATAATTGGACAGAATCCCGGAAATGCAGTCTTCATCAAAACTTTCCAGGTACCAGACCGCTTTGGGAATGATCTCATCGATATCTTCATCCGTGATTTCATAAACAAAATGTTCCAGCCCCAGAAAATCAGCCATCAGTTTGGCATTTTCCAGGTCCGGGCCGGGCGCCCGCTTGACCGTGCCGGTAAACAGCTTCAGATCGGGATTGTATTCTTTGGCAATGGCCGCTATGATTGAACTGTCCAGACCACCGCTCAAAGACACGGCATTGGCACCATCCATCCGCCGCTTGACCGCATCGATCATCAATTCCCTGAGAATGGCGGCAGCCTCCATGACATCATCCCCCGGGTCCGGCACTTCCGGATGAAACGCCTCAAACGGTTTCAATCCTTTTTTGGAACTGTAGATATGACAGGGCGGCAGCTCCTGGATATCGAACGGAACATGATCTTTCAATCCTTTCATTTCACTGCTGAAATGAAACACGTCTCCATTCCATCCGTAGAAAAGGGGTCTGGCCCCGATCCCGTCCCGGGCCAGGATCACTTCATCATTTTTTTCGACAATGGCGCATGCAAAGCTGCCGTCCATATGGGAAAAACAGTTCTGATCATATTTATCGTACAGGTCGATGAACAGGTCGATATCCCGCTGGCTGCTGTCGGCACGCTCATCCACCAGCTCCCCGTCAAACAGGAAATAGGGGGGTTCGTCAAGGCTCGCACAGCAGGTCTGCCTGGGTGACAGATTAATTTCATTGGTCCCTACCGCGCCCCGATGGTCGGGAATCGATCGGACACGCATATTGTCAGATCCCCGGTGACGCATATCTTTGAGTATTTTTCCCATGAGCGGGGCGCAATCGACATCGATTTTTCCATGTTGAGAAACAATTCCGGCTATACAGGCCATGTTAATACCTCCTGGTATAATTTATCATTACTTGGTAGCAGACATCACTGAAAATCAGTTTCTGTCATTTTTTAAATAGTTATTAACATATTTTTACACTATTTAAAAGTAATATTTAAAAATGAAAGTTTTGCAAGGAAAATATTTTAAAGCCTAACTATCTATCCGATCGCCTTTTTTATCCTTTGGTCCAAAGGATGGCTTTGCGTTTCTCTGGAATCTGCTGCTGCATGTCCTCCAGTTTTCCAAAGGTCAATACATTGGCCATGCAGTGTTTGACACAGGAAGGTGCCATCCCCTGCTTCACCCGGCCAGCACAAAACACGCACGCCCGTGTGAATGTGGGAATGTAAGTGATGAACAGCCGGTCATTGGGCAGGCGGTGCACAAACTCCTTGACTTCCACCCCGCCGGTCCGGCCCGCCGGGCGCTGGTATTCCTGTTTGCAGGCCACTTCACAGCTTCTGCACCCGGTGCAGTATTCATAATCGATGAGCATTGCATATGTTGACATGATCGCTATCCTTTCGCCTTGTATACCCGGCACAACATGCTTTTGATGGGCGCTCCCAGCCCGCCTTTGCCTTCATTGGACATGGGAATGAGCTGGTTGACGTTGACATCCCACACCCCGAACAGAGACGGCTCAGCCCCCTCTTTTTCCGGGAACCACCAGCCATGCTCGGCCATGACCACATCCGGGTGGATGATCGGGGTTGTCAGGGCCGTGACCGTGATTTTTCCCAGCCAGTTTTCCACACACACTTTTTCCCCGCTGCCGATACCCAGTTTTTCCGCGGTATCCGGATGGATTTCCAGCACCGGGTCTTTCTGCTGTTCCCTGAGCCAGGGAACCTGCCGGTGTTCCGAATGAAAATAAGGCCCCATCCGCCGGCCCGTGCACAGGATCAACGGATATTTTTTGAAAAGATCCGGGGTGCTGACCGGGCTGTAGGGCGGTTCTTCATGATACGGCATGGGGGCAAGCGCCCATTTTTCAAGCCATGACGAAAACAGTTCGATTTTTCCGGAAGGGGTTCTGAATCCTGTTTTACCGTCCGGCCGCAGCAGTCCTTTTTCATGCCGGAAATAGGGCTTGCTGGGATGGCCGTCCGGCGGCATGATCCAGGTTTTTTCCTGCAGGTCTTTGTAGGTCATGCCGGCGGATGCCAGCAGGCTGTCAAACAATTCCTCCGTGGAGTCATAGGGGAAATCTTTCATGAACCGCTTGCACAGCTCCAGATTGATCTCGATGTCGGATCTGCATTCCGCCACATCCACGGTTTTTTTGATGGCCTGAAGCGGCACCCACCAGGCCTTGAGCGAATCTTTTTCCAGGAAACTGGCCGCCGGCAGGATCACGTCGCACAGCATGGCCGTAGGCGTCATGAACAGGTCCACGCATACCGTGAAATCCAGTTTCTTGATGGCATCCCGCCATTTGGCAGGTTCCATGCCGGTGCAGGCAATGGGATTGGCGGTCTGGATCCACATGCCCTTGATCTCATACGGGTCCCCGGAAAAAATCTGCTCCAGGACCTTGTCCGGCTGGGCCCAGGCCCTGAAATCCCGGATCGGGCCGTACTCGTTCATGCCGATCCGCTTTTTGGCCACCTCGTCGGGCAGGCTTAAAATCGCGCCGCCGGAATGGTAGGGATAAGTGACCACATCACAGGCATACCGGGCAATGGCATTGCCGCCGGGAACATCCAGGTTCCCGGTCAGGCACCACAGATGGTTGATGGCCTGGGACGTGGGAATGGTGGCGGGGATGGTGTCGATGGGAAGCCCCCAGTGCAGGGCCGAGGGTGCGCTTTTCGCGTACATCCGGGCCCCTTGAAAGATTTTGTCCGCCGGCACCCAGGTGATTTCCGACACCTTTTCAGGCGTGTAATCAGCCGCGTTTTCCTGGTAACGGGTCCAGACGGTTTTGACGGTTGCAGAAGATCCGTCCGCCAGGGTCACGCTGAATTCGCCGGTCAAAGACGGTGCCGTATCGGGCTGCCTGTATGACTGATCTCCGGAATCCCACACCACAAAATCACCCGAAGCCGCATCATGCACCACGAAATTGTCATCCGACCCGCCGGCCCGGATATGGCTTTCCCTCAGCAGTACCGGCCCCGCATCCTTTTCCATGACCAGAAACGGCGCATTGGTCCATTTTTCCACAAACGACTTGTCCCAGAGTTTTTCCTTGAGAATCACATGGATAAACCCCAGGGCCAGGGCCGCATCCGTGCCCGGCCGCAGCTGGAGCCACAACCTGGCACGGGACGCGATCCAGGTGCACCGGGGATCGATCACCATCAGCTGGGTGCCCCGTTTCATCAGATCCACATACCAGTGCCCGAAAAACCCGTCCGGACAGGTGGCCGGCAGGTTCTGCCCCCAGATGGTCACGGTCTCCGGAATCCGGTATTCGGGGTCATCATACCGTTTCTCATGCCACTGGGAGGCATCCACCACGGCGAAATCCCCCTGGGTGATAGACATCATCATCAGCCGGGGCGTATAACAGGAGATCCCGGAAAGCCCGAACATCCAGTTGGGGCTGCCATAGGCATAAGCCAGCATGGAGATCCATCCCCCGATGTCCCGGCCCGTGCCCTGGTGAAAGATAACCGATTCAGGGCCATGCTCGGCCCGGATTTTTTTCATTTTCTCTTCGATCAGGTCAAAGGCCTCGTCCCAGGAAATGGGTTCAAACTTCCCCTCTCCTTTTTTTCCCACCCGTTTCAAAGGGGTTTTCAGGCGATCCGGGTGATACATGTACTGGGTCATGGACAG
>JAABTO010000372.1 GCA_011389835.1 Desulfotignum sp.
TCAGGCATCTTTTGATCGATATCTGCCAGGTGCCGGGCGATGATGGTTTCATCGCCCCGGACCACCGGGCCGGTCAGAGCATCCACGCTGCCCCGGGATGCGATATTGCGCAACGTGCCGTTGATCAGCGGTTCCAGAATCTCGAACGCCCGGTCCGGCGTCAGGCCGGCACGGCCCAGCAGGGTCAGGGCAAAATGTTCCACTGTCACCAGATAATTGGACGCCACCACGGCTGCGGCATGGTACAGGGTCTTGGCTTCCGTGGGAATGGTAAAGGCCCGGGCGTTCAACGTTGTCACCAGATCCCGGCCTAACACCTGGGCCCGGGCAGTGCCCTCGATGGACATATTGATCCCTTCAAACGGAGATGACGCATCCAGTTCATAGGGTGTAAACGCCTGAAGTGGATGAAGTGAGCCGGTGGCAGCCCCTTTTTTCCGGGCGGACGCCAAAATGTCGGAGGACAGGGCCCCGGACAGATGAAACACCGCACTGTGTTCATCAAAGCCGCCGGCCGACGCGATCCGGTCGCATACCGGTTCAATACGGTCATCCGGGGTGCTGATAAACACCAGCCGGCACGTTCTGGCCGCATCCTCGGGCCGATCAAATACCATACCGCCCCGGACAACGGCGGCAGCGTGTTGGGCCGAATCCGGGGTCCGGCTGGCCAGTGCGGCCGGCCCGTATCCCTTTTGTGTCAGAAACACCGCCAGGTTGATGCCCACCCGGCCGCAACCGACAATACAGAACCGTTTGTCCGTTTTATTTGTATTCATACGCATCTGACGGAAACCGGCCCTGCTGCACGTCATCGATATAGGCGGCCACCCCTTTGCGGGCTTCGGCGGCCAGGTCCGCGTATTTTTTGACGAATTTGGGCAGAAACCGGTCATTGATACCCAGCATGTCATGGAGCACGAGCACCTGGCCGTCACAGTGGGGGCCGGCCCCGATGCCGATGGTGGGAATCTTCAGGGTCTGGGTGATCTTTTCGGATATAGGAGACGGAATCCCTTCCAGCACCACGGAAAACGCCCCGGCAGTTTCCACATCCTTTGCATCTTTGAGCAGCCGTTCTTCATCCCGCTGCACCTTGAACCCGCCCATCTGGTGGACTGACTGGGGCGTCAGACCGATATGGGCCTGCACCGGAATGCCGGCTTTGGCCAAAGCCGTGATCACCGGGCACACATCGGCCCCGCCTTCGAGTTTCACTGCAGATGCGCCGGCTTCCTTCAGAAACCGGCCGGCATTTTCCACGGCCGCATTCAGGGATCCCTGGTAAGACATAAACGGCATGTCTCCCACCACCAGGGCCCGTTGACAGGCCCGGGCCACCATGGCGGTATGGTACAGCATCTCATCCATGGTCACCGGCAGGGTTGTCTGTCTGCCCTGAACCACCATGCCCAGAGAATCCCCCACCAGGATGGAATCCACCCCGGCCTCGTCCAGCAGTCGCGCAAACGGATAATCATACGCGGTCAATGTGGTGATTTTTTTTCCCTGCTGCTTCATTTTCATGAATGTGGATGTGGTTACCTGGGTCGTCATGTCTGTCTCCTGAAATTACGGGTTTACACAAGTATGCATTCTTCTTACCTTAAAACAAAACCGGACCGGTTTCAACCGGGAAGTTTTCCGTCCTGTTTCTTGCACCATTGCCGGTATCCAACCATGGCGGCCAGAGATTTAACCGCCCGTTCCGGGGAGGCGAAGAATACGCCCTTGTGATCCAGGTCATCAAACCGGTAAAGGGTTTTGCTGTCCCCATCGGTCAAAAGGCTCACCCCCAGCACCGGTTTTTGGTATGCATAAGTCATCTGTACCACAAACCGGGTGTAGTCCGATTCAATTGCCAGTATCCCCTGTTTGTACCCCTCCACCTGTTCTCTGGTAACCGATGGATCACTGGCGACAACCGATTCCGCCATGTTGTTGACCAGCACCCGCTTGCCGTGGATTCCCAGATGGATGACCGCATCACACCCGTCCCATTTGAGCAGCTCTTCCAGACATCTTTTGGGAATGTCCGGGTTTCCTTCCCCCACCAGATCCACGGGATTGCCATGGCTCCAGAAATCCGGCAGCAGACGGTTGAGCCGGTCAACGATGTCACCGGGCAGCGGCGGCACGACCAGCCCGTGTTCCGTGCACAGGTCCGTGGCGATCACGCCCCAGCCGCCCCCCAAGGTCATGATGCCCACCCGGTTGCCCTCGGGCAGGGGCAGAGAAGAAAACACCGCAGACAAATCCAGCAGTTCCAGGGGCTGGTTCACCTGGATGATGCCGGCCTGGCGGCAGGCCGCATCAAACACTTTGGTATTCGAGGCCATGGCGCCCGTGTGGCTGGCCGCGGCCTGCCGGCCCATTTCGGTTCGTCCGCCCTTGAGCACCACCACCGGCTTTTTCTGTGACACCC
>JAABTO010000373.1 GCA_011389835.1 Desulfotignum sp.
TAATTCTGATATGACGGCCGAAGTGGTGGAATAGGTAGACACGCACGCTTGAGGGGCGTGTGGGGAGACCCGTGGGAGTTCAAATCTCCCCTTCGGCACCATTATTTGACAGCCATGGGCAGCAATGTTCATGGCTGTTTTCATTTCAAGATGCCTGTCCGGTTGCACGTGTATCTTGATTTTTTTTTCAGCCTGCTTACTTTGAGAGCATTATGAAACATACACAAATCACACAGGCACATGATCCCAAAAAAATCGAAAAAGAGCTGGGAGATTTTTTGAACAAAAAATTCGGCGGCAGGGTCCGTATCGTTTCCCCCTCAACACAGACTGAAAAATCTTTTGTCAACGGCAAGACACCGGACACAGGGAAATCAGATCTGGTGAATTTCAACATCAAACCGGCGGAATTGATTGCGTATCTTGATCAGTATGTGGTCCGGCAGGCGCAGGCCAAATCCATTTTGGCAACAAAAATCTGCACCCATTTCAACCGCATCCGTCACCAGGAAACCCGTGAAGAAAAAGACACAAGAATCACGGGCAACATCAAATCCAATATTTTGATGCTGGGTCCGACCGGCATCGGGAAAACCTATCTGATAAAGCTCATTGCCCGAAAAATCGGAGTACCGTTTGTCAAAGCGGATGCCACCAAGTTTTCAGAAACCGGATATGTGGGAGGTGATGTGGAAGACCTGATCCGGGATCTGGTCAAGGAAGCAGATGATAATATCGAACTGGCTGAATGCGGTATTGTGTATCTGGATGAAATCGACAAAATAGCCGCCAGCCCGGATGCCATTGGCGCACAGGTTTCCAGGACCGGGGTCCAGCGGGCATTGCTCAAACCCATGGAAGAAACTGATGTGGATTTGAAAGTGCCTCATGACCCGGTGTCCATGATGCAGGAACTCGAACGGTTTCAGCGGACCGGAAAACGGGTCTCACGCCGGGTCAATACTGCCAACATCCTGTTTATCCTGAGCGGCGCCTTTACCGGACTCACCGACCTGGTCAGGCAGCGGCTGACCCGCCAGACTATCGGGTTCCATTCGCAATTGAACCAGACCAGAGATGACCCCTTTTTGTTAAAACAGACCCGGGCTGAAGATCTGGTTAAATTCGGGTTTGAATCGGAATTTATCGGCCGGGTGCCGGTGCGGTGCATCCTGGATGAATTGAGTGAAAACGATCTGTACACTATTCTCAAAATGCCCAACAATCCGGTGATTTTGAGCAAACGTCTGGATTTTGCCGCCTACGGCATTGACATTGTGTTTGAAGATGATGCCTTAAAATACCTGGCCCATCAGGCGCACAACGAGAATACCGGTGCCAGGGGGCTTGTATCGGCTGTGGAAGATGCATTGCTGCCCTATGAAGAAAAACTGCCGTCCTCCACCGTCACCCGGCTGGTGGTGAACCAGGCGGTGATCACCGATCCGTCAGACACGCTCAAGGATCTGTTGAGCGGTCAACCGGTGAATGACTGGGACGCAGTATACCAGCAGGAACGACATCCAGTATCTTACTGATTATATCCAAAACAATGCCGATACGTTGTCTGCCGGCCATGGACTGGATTTGACCCCGGTCCGGTGCGACATGATTGCCCGGTATTTCCGGACCCATGTTCTGGAAATCGATGATGCACTCAAAAAAATCAGACACGCATATGACGGAGTCAAAGAGATTGAACGGGAAATCGCCCAAAACATGAACCTGAACATATTTTTCGAAGAAGATGCGGTTGATTTTCTGATGCGGCAGTTCATTGAGCACCGGGTCTCGTCAGAAGATATTTTATCCAACCTTTACAACGCGTTTTACGACGGGCTCAACCTGATCAAGGAAAAAACCGGCAGGAACCGTTTTTTTCTGACCCGGGCGAATCTGCTGGACAGCGAAGCCTATCTGAACGATCTTATCAGGAAAGAAATCAAATGATTGGAATTTCAAAACTTTACTGCGGCACGGTGGAGCCCTCGGACACATTGCGGTATTCACGCCATTCAGGAACCCTGCCGTCTCACCTGCTCCAGTTTTCCATTGACAAGAAACCCGTGGTGGTCTGGAACATGACCCAGCGGTGCAATCTGAAATGTGTGCACTGTTACGCCCGGTCCGAAGACATTTCCTATGACAACGAACTGACCCATGACCAGGCCATTGCCATGATGGATGATCTGGCAAACTTCGGTGTGCCGGTGCTGCTTTTTTCAGGCGGCGAGCCCCTGGTGCATCCCCGGCTGGTGGAATATGCCCAATATGCCGTGTCCAAAGGGATGCGGGCCGTGATTTCCACCAACGGCACGTTGATCACCAGAGAAAAAGCCAGAACACTCAAAGAGATCGGTTTGTCCTACGTGGGCATCAGCCTGGACGGGCTGGCATCCACCCATGACAA
>JAABTO010000374.1 GCA_011389835.1 Desulfotignum sp.
TTTCTTTGTCAGAGAGCCTGTCCTCGCGCTTGAGTCCCATGATGATTTTGTCCCGGCTTTCATGAAAATCCTGCATTTCCACCTGGTTTTTGTTTTTTCGGGCCGCAAGCAGCGTGGCCTCATTGACCAGATTTTTTAAATCAGCACCGCTGAAACCCACAGTGGCGCCGGCCAATTGATCATAATCGATATCTTCAGCCATTTTCACTTTGCTGAGATGCACCTTGAGAATTTTTTTCCTGGCCGATTTTTGGGGCATCTCCAGATTGATCCTGCGGTCAAACCGTCCAGGACGTATCAGGGCCGGGTCCAGAACATCCGGACGGTTGGTGGCAGCCAGCACAATGACCGACTCCTGCTTGCTGAACCCGTCAATTTCCGAGAGAATCTGGTTCAGGGTCTGCTCCCGCTCATCATGCCCCCCGCCGACCCCGGTCCCACGGACCCGGCCGATGGAGTCGAGCTCGTCAATAAATATCAGGGACGGGGCATTCTTTTTGGCGACCTGGAACATATCCCGGACCCGGGAGGCCCCCACCCCGACAAACATTTCGATAAATTCAGATCCGCTGATCGAATAAAACGGCACATTTGCTTCTCCTGCCATCGCCTGGGCCATCAGGGTCTTTCCCGTGCCGGGAGGGCCGGCCAGCAGGATGCCTTTGGGCAGTTCAGCACCCAGGTCAAGATACACAGAGGGATCTTTCAGGTAATCCACCATTTCCTTTAATTCGTTTTTGGCATTTTCAAGGCCTGCCACATCCTCGAACGAAACGTCCACTTCCTGCTTTTGTATTTTTTTTGCCTTGGATTTGCCAAAACCAAAGGGTCCTGTCTTTCCGCCTATTCCGCCCATCCCTCCCATTTGATCGGACATCTTTTTGTTGACATATATGAAAAATCCAATAATGAGCAGCCAGGGCAGCAGGCTGATGAAAATTCTGGCAAGCCAGTTGGTTTCATCCGTTTCCGCATGGATGACCACGTTGTTTTTCTCCAAAAGGGCCATAAGCGCCGGATCTTCGAAACCGGGCAGGACCGTGGAAAATACACCGGGTTCCGGCGTCGGTTGTTTTTTGTCTGTTGTTTGGGCATCGGTTTTTTCTTGGTCTGCAGCATATTGCCCGGTTACCTGTTGCCCCTTTACCTGGATTTTTGCAACCGCGCCTGCCGCCACTTTTTCCTTGAATTCAGAGTAGGCAATATCTTCCATCTTCTTGCCGGCCATATAGGAGGTATAACCCAACGAAACAACAATCCAGAGGAGAACAAACAAAAGCAGACGGAGCCACTGCGGGATTTTGTCGACAATGTTTTTCTTTTCAGGTGGAATATCATTCATAATCGAAAGCTTTACAGGATGTATCGATTTTAAAGGTTATTGTATGCTGGATATGCTAAGTTCATTGTCCACAACCACGGCACCCCCCTCAAGGGCGTTTTGTGAGGCGGCATCGTATTCAGACCAGGAATCCACCGTGCCGGTGAGGGTCGCTTTGCCGTCATCGACGGTCACGGTTACCTGATCAGAATCGACAAAGGGGCTCCAGAACAGTTCGCTTTCAATATTGTCGGCAATTTCCTGGTCATTTTTCCGTGATGTGACATTGGGCTGATAGGTATACCAGTCATAATCATAGATATAGGAATCATCCACATAGGGTTTGTTTACAAAAGGATCCCAGGATTTATTGACGATCAGATGGTTGTTGACGGCATAAACCCCCCTTACCTCGGCGGCCAGATCCTCGGCCCGGGCTTTTTCATAAAAGGAGTCCACTGTGCCGTAGAGGTTAACGATACCGGAAGGGGCAGTCACGGCGATGTCAAGATTATCCACATATACATCTCTTTCGAACTTGTTCAGAATTTTTTGTTCCAGTTCGTCCCTGGTGTCGGCCTGTACCGGCGGTGTGACCTTTATCTGGTTGTTTACCCGGATCACCCCCACCGTGTTCCTGGCATCCTGTGCCGCAGCCTGTTTGGCGGAAAGGATGTTGACCTTTCCGGTCAATGTGACCACCCCGGTGTCAACCTGGGATTCCACTTTGGTGGAAAGTACCCGCGGGTCTTGAAATATCGCAGCATCAACGGCCTCTTTGATTTTGTCATCGGGCTTGAGCAGATATTTTTCGGCCCGCATATCCTTGTCACGGGCCCAGCGGTCCACCTTGAGCAGGTCTGCATCCACTTCTTTTATACCGGGCAGCCATGCATGGGTGATGGCGCGTGCTTTTTCAGCGGCACTGCCCACGGTTCCCGTCAGTTTCACGTTGTGGTTTTTCACCGATACCTGAATCAAACCATCATCCACCAGGGTGTCCCAGGCAAGGGCCTTTTCAATGTCATTGGCAAAATCCGTATCCGAACGGGAAGTTTTGTGGTCATACAGGATGAGATTGTTGACC
>JAABTO010000112.1 GCA_011389835.1 Desulfotignum sp.
CTTGTTTGACAGAAACATCCTGGAACAGGTGGCGGCCCTGTGTCAAAAGCACGGCATCATGGTGATTTCCGACGAACCTTATGAACACATCCTGTTCGACCGCAACCAACATGTGTCCATCGGCAGTCTGGACGGGATGCAGGATCTGACCGTCTCCATCTACACCCTGTCCAAATCCTATGCCATGACCGGCTGGCGGGTGGGATATGTGGCGGCCCATAAAGCCATTATATCGGAAATGGAAAAACTGATGGAACACATGGTGTCGGGAGTCCCCAGCATGGCCCAGCGGGCGGCCCTGGCCGCCATTGAAGGTTCCCAGGACTGTGTCAGACAGATGGTGGAAAGATATGCGGAAAGACGGGACCTGCTGATCAACGGATTGAACGATATCAAAGGGATTTCCTGCATCAAGCCGGAATCCACATTCTACGCCTTTCCCAACATCTCCTCATTCGGCATGACCTCCTGGGAATTCGCCCGGTACATGGTGGAAAAACACAAAGTCGCCATGGTGCCGGGGTCTATTTTCGGGGAAAACGGCGAAGGATATGTCAGAATCTCCTTTGCCACCAGTTCGGCAAATCTGGAAGAGGCATTGAAACGCATAAAAAAAGGAGTGCCCAAATGACCCTTTTCTCACGTGCGGAATACCTGGACCGCATCAAACGGACCAAGGCCGCCATGACAGACCGGGGCATGGACCTGCTGGTGGTGTGTGACCCGGCCAACATGAACTATCTCACCGGGTATGACGGTTGGTCCTTTTATGTGCCCCAGGCGGT
>JAABTO010000113.1 GCA_011389835.1 Desulfotignum sp.
AGGAGGAACCGGTGTGGATCGGCCGGAACATGGACAAAAACGGGGCTCTTCACACCGCCTTCATCAAACCGGATCACATGATCGGGTATCCGGACGACTATGTCCAGTCCGATATCAAGCATCCCATGAACTTTGTGGGAGATGTGATCAAAGAAAAAGGCTGGGGAGATAAAACCATCGGTGTGGAAACCGATGCCTACTATTACACGGCCAGAAGTGATGCGGAACTCAAAAAAACCCTGGAAAAAGACGTTTTAGCCAACGGCAACCTGCTGGTGAACTGGGTACGCATCATCAAGTCAGACGCCGAAATCGCGTTGCTGAGCCAGGCCGGAAAAATTGCGGAAAAGGTGATGGCCACTGCCCTGGACAACCTGGTGCCGGGAAAACGGGAATGTGATGCCGTGGCAGCGGTGCTTCAGGCCCAGGCCTCCGGGACCCCGGATTTCGGCGGGGATTACCCGGCCATCGTGCCCATGATGCCCACAGGCGAAAAAACCTCGGCCCCACACCTCACCTGGACCGATGATCCTTACCAGGCCAACCAGGCCGTGAACCTGGAGCTGGCCGGGTGCCGTCACCGGTACCACTGCCCTATTGCCCGCACCGCATTTCTGGGGAGCACCCCGCCGCAGAAACTGTCCGACCTGGCCGACATCACCGTGGAAGGGTTGAACCTGACCTTGGACACCATCCAGCCGGGCATGACCGGTGAAGATGTGGAACGGGTATGGCGCAAGCATATTGCGAAAAAAGGGTTTGAAAAAGAATCCCGCATCGGCTATTCCATGGGCCTGAACTATCCGCCGGACTGGGGGGAGCACACCGCCAGCCTGCGGCCCGGGGACAAAACCGAGCTGGCACCCGGCATGACCTTTCACATGATTTTAGGCATGTGGATGGACAACTTCGGGTTTGAATGCTCGGAATCGTTCCAGGTCACAAAAACCGGTGCCAAAACCTTTGCCACCTTTGACCGCAAATTGTTTGTCATCGACTGAAAGGTAAATTCATGAACCCAGCCCCGGCCAATCAGGCAGAAATAGACCGGCAGATCAAGGAACTGGAAACGGAAGTGATACGGCTCTACCGCCATTTCCACCAGCACCCGGAACTGGGGTTCAAAGAGTTCAAGACCGCGGAATTCATTGAAACCTATCTGGCGGATCTGGGACTGGACCCGTTCCGGTCGGCCGGTACCGGCGTGGCAGCCTTGCTGGATTCCGGGAACCCCGGACCCACGCTGATGCTCAGAGCCGACATGGATGCCCTGCCCGTCAACGAGAACACCAGCCTATCGTTTGCCTCGACCACCCCCGGTGTGATGCATGCCTGTGGCCACGACGCCCACATGGCCATGCTGCTGACCGCGGCCAAGGTCCTGGTGACGCACTGCACCGAATTCAAGGGAAAAATCAAGCTGGTGTTCCAGCCCAACGAAGAAGCGGCCGGGGCCATTTACATGATCGAGGAAGGTATCATGGAAAATCCCAAGGTGGACGCGGCCATGGGAATTCACATCTGGAGCCAGATTCCTTCAGGACAGGTGGGCATTTCCGCCGGCACGGTCATGGGCGGTCTGGATGTGTTCAAACTCAGAATCAAAGGCAAAGGGGGGCACACCGGCTATCCCCACAAGGCTGTGGACCCGGTGATTGCCGCCGCCGGAGTAATCCAGGCGGTCCAGGCCGTTCAGACCCGGGAGATGGATGCCAGAGAACCCACCATTATCATGTTCGGCAAACTGACGGCCGGTGAAAAAGCCAACATCATCCCGGAACATGTGGATCTGGAAGGCACCATCCGGTTTCTGACCGCCCTGCCCGAACACAGTCCCGACAACCCCACCCAGAAGTTCATCCGCATCTGCCGGCACATCTGTGACGCCCATTTATGCACCTGTGCCATTGACATCGACCATGAAAACATTCCCCTGGTCAATGATGAACAACTGGTACAAATGGCCCGAAGGACCGCTGCCGACGTGTTCGGGTCCCCTGATGCGGTGGCGGATTCCCGGTATATCGCCAGCGAGGATTTCAGTGAATTTTCATCCCGGGTGCCCGGTGTGTTCATGTTTCTGGGATGCGCCAACCCGGCAAAGGGCACGGATGTGTCCCACCATCACCCGGCTTTTGCCATAGATGAAGCCGTATTGACGAAAGGAGTGGCCTTACATGTTCATGGGGCGCTGAGGTTTCTGAATAAAACCTGAAACTTGGACCACCCCGTGAAACCCTGATATTTTTTACCCATAATCCAAAAAGGAGAACACCATGAAACAGACACTCACCCGACTCGCAATCATTTTTTTCGCAGGGATTTTCTGCATGACCGCATCTCTTGCGTTTGCCGAAAACTACACGGGCAAACCCATCCTTGCCAAACTGGCATCTGAAGAAATCGAAGGCGATTTCATGACCGTGTGGGCAAACAACTTTTCAGATCATATGAAAGAATGGTCTGACGGCAAGATCAACATTACCGTCTACCCATACGGCACGCTGGGGGCACTTGGCGATATCAACGAGCTGGCCCAGATGGGGGTGGTGGAGTATGTTTTTTCCGACTATGCCTGGATCAGCGCGTTTGTTCCCCAGGCCCAGGTGTTGGCGCTGAACTACATCTTTCCCACGGAAAACGTGCCGGAAACTATTGACTGGATCGTGCGCAACGGCAAGTTTTTCCCGCTGCTGGAAAAAGCATTCCGTAAAAACGATCTGGTGCCTCTGGCGGTAATGTTTGAAGGATGGCAATGGGTTTCCTCCAACAAGAAAATCACCTCCCTGGCCGACATCAAGGGCCAGAAGCTGCGGGTAATGTCCTCCAAGCTGCTGGTGGAGGACTACAAGGCCTATGGCGCAGTACCCACGCCCATGGATTACGGCGAGGTTTACTCCGGCCTGCAGATGGGACTCATCGACGGCCAGGTCAACCCGCTGTTCGCCATCTACAGCATGAAGTTTTTTGAAGTACAGAAATATTTCACCCAACTCAAGAGTGAACCGTTTCTGGGGATTCCCACAGTCAACAAAGAATTCTTTGACAGCCTGCCTAAAAATGTGCAGGATGAGATGAAACAGTTCTGGGTGGATGCCATTATTCCGGCCGGCAACTGGATCATGAAGCGCAATGCCTCTGACAAGGAAAAAATGCTGGCCGCCAAACCAGACCTGGAGTTCCACGAACTGGACGATGCTGCCATTGCCGAGTTCAAGGCTGCTGCCGAAACCGTATATCCCAAATTCACCGAAATCGGCGGTGAAGGGGCTGACGAAATTCTGGAAGCCCTGCTGGCGGATATCGACGCGGCCAAAGCTGCTTTAAAGTAACCCATAGCTAAGAAAAGTCCCGGGCAATTCGCCCGGGACTTTACCTGACAACCGCCCGGTAACGACTGCGGCCAGGGGCCGCATCGTTCATCACAGCAGGAAAAGGAACCCTATGGACCCAACGCAGAAAACCCGCTCCCCTCTCCAGCAATTCAACCACGGCATCGGCGTGGTGGTCAACGGCCTGGAGGTGTCCATCCTGGTCACATGTGTGGCTGCCCTGGCCGTGCTTTTGATTGCCAACGTGTTTGCCCGCACCTTTTTCTCCAGTCTCTATTTTGCCGAAGAGATCTCCCGGTTCCTGGTGATGCTCATCACTTTCACCGGGGTGAGCTACGGCGTTCGAAAGGCCCGGCATATCCGAATGGGCGCGTTCCTGGATGCCATGCCCCCGAAAATGGAAAAAACCTTTATCATGATCATCTGCCTGATCTCCGCCGTGGTCATGGGCATCATGTGCATCGCGTCCTGGGAGTACCTGACCAATGCCATGGCAAAGGGACACATGACCCCGGCCCTGCGGGTGCCCAAATGGACCTTCTACGTGATCATGCCCATCGGGTTCGGCCTGGCCGCCATCCAGTATTTCCGCACCATTATCAAAAACTTCACCGAACTCGACCCGTGGCAGTCCCCGGACCAGCAGAGCGAATATGAAGATGAAATCATCGGAGGGCCCCAACCATGACGCTGTTCGGAATCAGCCTGTTGATCATGCTCCTGCTGGGATTTCCTTTCATGGTGACCCTGCTGGGATCGCTGATCCTCTATATTGCCGTGTACATGCCCGAATTCGCCCCGAAAATGCTGGTCACCATGGTACAGCAGGTGATCGCAGGCGTCACCCCGCCGGCCCTGGTATGCGTACCCATGTTCATTCTGTCGGCTTCCATTATCACCTCCGGGGAATCCGCTGCCCGGCTGATCCGCATGATCAAGGTGTTTGTCGGCCATCTGCCCGGGGGGCTGCCTATCACCACCAACGCGTCCTGCACTCTGTTCGGGGCCGTATCCGGCTCCACCCAGGCCACGGTAGCGGCCATCGGCGGCACCATGCGGCCCATGCTCCTGGAGGCCGGGTACAAGAGTTCGTTCACCCTGGGACTGATCATAAACTCCAGTGACATCGCATTTCTCATCCCCCCCAGTATCGGGTTCATCGTTTACGGGGTGGCCACCTCCACCTCCATCGGCATGCTGTTTCTGGCTGGAATCCTGCCAGGACTCATGATCCTGGTGATGTTTTCAGTCTATTGTTACATATATTCAAAAATAAACCACGTGGGGACCCTGCCCAAAGCCTCCCTGGCCGAACGCATCGATGCGGTCAAAGGTGGTCTGCCGGTCATGGGGTTTCCTTTCATTATCGTGGGAGGCATCTACACCGGCATTTTCAGCCCCACGGAAGCGGCGGCCGCCGCTGTTTTCTATGCCCTGATCCTGGAAACCATCATATTTAGAAGCCTTACTTTTGAACGCATTGTCGATGCTTTTCTCCAGACCGGAGTGATCACCGGGGTGGTGTTCATCCTGGTGGGGGCCGGCCAGGCATTTTCCTTTCTCATCGGATTT
This sequence comes from Desulfotignum sp., assembly GCA_011389835.1. GTDB lineage: Bacteria > Desulfobacterota > Desulfobacteria > Desulfobacterales > Desulfobacteraceae > Desulfotignum. Next base: position 4,905 of record JAABTO010000113.1, read on the forward strand.
CTCCAGCTGCCGGACCAGCTGCTGCCGCCGTTGTTCGGCACCGATCCCTCTATGCTGCGGGTGATAACCATTGTGGTGGTGGTGTATTTTGTGGCCTGCATGTTTGTGGACCCCATTGTGGCGATCTTCATTTTAAGCCCGGTGTTTCAGCCTTATGTGGTGGGTGCCGGCGTGGATCCCATCCTGCTGGGGACCTTGGTGACCCTTCAGGCGGCCATCGGATCGGCCACCCCGCCCTTTGGATGCGACATCTTCACGGCCCAGCTGATTTTCCGGCGACCCTATCTGGAAGTGATCGGCCATGCCCTGCCTTTTCTGCTGATCCTGATCCTGGCCACCATTCTGCTCATCACCTTTCCGCAGATCGCCCTGTTTTTACCCAACATGGCCATGGGCGGATAACCTGAAACCAGTAACATGCTGAAATCAAGATGAAATACACCATTAAAAACCAGCAGGTATCTTATGGAGAAGCCATCGGCATTCTTTTGCTGGATTCGGTGATACCATTCATCCCCGGGGATGTGGCCAATGCCACCACGTATGATTTCCCAGTGCGGTTCAAAAAAGTGCCCGGGTTCACTGTGGGCCGGGCCATCGGTAAAGATGACAGTGTTTACGATGATCTTCTGGCGGCTGCCCGGGACCTGGCTGCCAACGGGGTCCGTGCCGTCACCGGCGACTGCGGGTTCATGGCCCTTCACCAGCAGCACTTGCAGCAGGATCTGGGACTGCCGGTGTGCCTGTCCTCTTTGCTTCAGATTCCGTTTATCCGGCACCTGGTCCCGGCCGACACCGGCATTGGCATTGTCACCGCCGACAGCCGGAGCCTGACCCCGGATTTTTTCGAGGCAATCGGCATTCCTTTCGGCCCGGATCTTGTGATCCATGGCATGGAATCCTGTCCGGAATTCGCTTCAGCTGTCCTATATGAAAAAGGCACCCTGGAGGCGGACAAAATCCGGGAGGAAGTGGTGGCAACGGCCCAGGCAGTGTCCGCACAAAACATCAGCGCCATTCTGCTGGAATGCAGTGTGCTGCCCCCTTATGCCCGGGCAGTCCACAATGCCACCGGCCTGCCGGTATTTGATTACATCACCATGATCAATTATGTGTTTCATGCACTGGAACCCAGCCGTTATTGCGGATTCATATGACAGACAGCTGTCTCTTCGTCACTCCTGCTGTGCCGGAAACAACAAGACCCGGTTCTACGAACCAGGCCCTGTTGATGTTTGACTGAATGAAATGATTATCTAATGCCTGGGGTTATCCCAGCGCTACCGCCTGCCGTTCCGCCGCCGACTGCCGGGCCGCACCTTTGCGCTTTTTCTGGGATGTGACCCGGTTTGCAGACACATACTCCAGGGCATTCACTTCGCAGAACCGCACACACTGGGGATCGCCGCCGCACAAATCGCATTTGAACACCTGGTGGGTATCGCCATTGTATCCCATGGCACCGAAAGGGCAGATCCCCACACAAGACCGGCACCCGATGCACACCTCATGGTCCACTTTCACAAAACCGAACTCCGGGTCCCTGGAAATGGCCCGCACCGGGCATACATTCATGCAGGGCGCATCTTCGCACTGTTTACAGATCACCGGAATGTAAATCCCTTCCTGTTCCCATTTGATCACCTGGATCCGGCTTTTGGCGGGATTGGACACCCCTTCGTGCATCACCGAGCACACCTGTTCACACAGACGGCACCCCGTGCATTTATCCGCATCCACTGTCAGAAATTTATCCATGATTTTCTCCTTGTACATATCTATAGCAGGCGGGTGGGTTCTTTTTCCAGGCCCAGCCGCTTCAAGGTTTCAGTCGTCGGTACCCCGTCCTGGTCCCAGCCGTGATGTTCGTAGAACTCATCGATCATCACATTGAACTTGTCTCTGTCGATTCGTTTGCCGATCACGTCCGGGGCGCCTCTGCGGCAGGGTTCGTCAAAGTACCGGTGATTCAGGGTATCGCCTTTTTTGGGATCATTTCGGGTCAATCCTTCTCTGAGGTTGAACAGCCGTTCCAGGTTGTTGCACCGTTCCGCCGCATCCCAGATCTCTTTCGGTGTGAATTCCAGTCCGGTATTGTAGTAAATCACCTCGGGCCAGTCCTCGAAATTGGGAAGCGTGGCGCCTAAAAACACGGTGTGGTATTTGCAGATGCCCAGACAGTCCACAGCCATGTACACATTTTCCTGCCAGAACACCTGCCAGGGTTTGCCGATATATTCGGTGTGCTCGGAAGACAGGGGACCTTCATAGGGCACCGGGGAACTGTAAATTTTTCTGAGAACGGGTTCCGGCAGGTGGTACAGGTCGATGGCCGGCCGGGACCGCAGATGATCCGATCCCCGGGAGGCGGTGGCGATGTTGAGCGCCAGGCCCGGCGTGGCCCGCTCATCCGAGTGCAGGTTGTTCATGCCCTTGACCTGGATCAGGTAATCAAAGGCATTTTTGCCGATCTTTTCAGCCGCCGGGATTCCGCCGTCCGCCAGGACATTGCCCAGCCATCCGGTGCGGGTGCAGATGTTGTGCACCATCTGGAGCAATGCCTCGTCATTGCCGAACCGCAGGTCCAGGCCCTCGGTCTCCTTGCTGGTGAGAATCCCCAGCTCGTAAAGCTCCATGGCCCAGGCGATCATGCTGCCGATCTCCAGGTTGTCCACCCCGTACTGGTTCACGAGATGGTTGCCCGTGAGCACGGTTTCAATGCTCTTGCAGTCCGGTTCCGCGCCGAACGCCCCCAAAGAGGTGTATTCCGGGCCTTCGTCATATTTGCCCTTGTACAGCCCGGACTGGATCTTGTACTGGGCCCGGCAGTGAACCTGGCACCCGAAACACCCGGTCATGTGGTGGGGCCCCATGGTTTCGGCAGCATAATCATCAATGGCTTCGGGCTCGATCTCGTCGGCATATTCCATCTGGTTGTACTGGAAATTTCTGGTCCGCACCCCGCCCCAGCAGTTGGTGGCCCCCCAGATGAACGGGGTCCCAAGGGCCCCCTGGATCTGGTTGACCTTGGCGCCGGTGATCTGGTCGATGAATTTCTTGTTATGCTCCAGCGCATCCACGGGATGGGCAATCTTGATATCCATGGTACCCCGGACCGCCACGGCCTTGAGATTTTTGGCGCCCATGACGCAGCCTAAACCTGTGCGGCCCCCGGCGTTCTTGATGCCGGTCATGACACAGGCATAGGTCACCAGGTTTTCCCCGGCCTGTCCGATGACCATGCTTTTGACTTCTTCATCATCCAGTTCGTCCCGGATGGCCCACTGGGTGTCGGTGCTGTTTTTGCCCCACAGGCGACCCGCATCCCGGATCTCGATCTCACCATTATGAATCCACAGATACACAGGCTTGTCCGCCCTGCCGGTGATTACCAGGTGGTGAAACCCGGCCCAGGCCATTTCCGGGGCAAAAAATCCTCCCATATTGCAGGAACCCAGCAGGCCGGTCAAGGGTGACTTGGCCATGACATGGGTCCGGGCCGTGGCGGACGCGCAGGTGGCCGTGAGCAGTCCGCCGCTGACGATCAGCGGATTTTCCGGTCCCAGCGGGTCACACCCTTCAGGTGCGTGGTTATAGAGCAGATAGGCGTCCATCCCCCGGCCGCCGATGAATTTTTTTCTCATTTCCAGCGGAATGGGCTTGATCTCCACATCTCCGGTGGTCAGATTGATGTAGGCAATTTTGCGGTCCAATGCCATGTGTTGTTCCCTCCTTGATCTATTTGGAATCGCTGTCAGGCGTTTCCAGTTTTTTCGCCAGGGTTTCCTGGGCCAGTTTCCGGTTGACATCCCAGACCGGACCCCGGATTCTGGGCAGTTCCGGTGTTACCCAGAACAGACGGTAGGTCATGCCGCAGGTAGGACACGTGATCTGTTTGCTGCCCGGGGGCGGGGTGATACGGCCCATACAGCTGGGGTTGTGACACCTCACTTTACCAAACGTCCGGGTACTGCGAAGCGATTCAGATGAGGAAACCCTTTCTTTATCAGCCATGTTATACTCCTTTAATGATGGGGATTGGGGGCATTTTGTTCAGCCACCTGAAAAATCATTCATGCCGAATCAGTTCATTCTACCAATTTTCTACACCATGCCCTCATTAAAAGTCAACTTATTTTTCAACAAAAATAACTATATATTGCAATATATTTAATTTTAATTTGACATGACAGCCGATTCAGTATACAGAAAAGGTATGAATTTTTGTTCACTATGTTGAATTTTCCAAATCCGAACCGAATGACAAAGGACAAGCATATGAACGTGCGGCGAGAACAGCTTTTCATTGACCCTGAAAAATGCACCGGATGCCGGCGATGCATGATTGCCTGTGCCATGAAGCATCACGGCCGCATCGATCCGGATCTTTCCCGGGTGAACGTGATCCGGTTCGATTCACAGGACCTGGACGTGCCTGTGATCTGCATGGCCTGTGACACCGCCCCCTGCATCAAGGTGTGTCCCATGAACGCCCGGATCCGCCAGGCCAACGGCACGGTCACGACCAATGCCGAAATCTGCATCGGATGCCGGGCCTGTGTCTATATCTGTCCGGCGGCAACCCCCCGGATCAATCCGTATACCGGCCGGACCATGACCTGTGACATGTGTGAAGATGAAACAGAACCCTGGTGCGTGGCTGCGTGCAGGCAGGAAAAAGCATTGACGATCTGCACCC
>JAABTO010000375.1 GCA_011389835.1 Desulfotignum sp.
ACTCTTCCGGATTTTCCAGGTAGCGCCGGGCGATCTTCTCATAGACGGGGTCAAATTTCAGGGACAGGTCTGCCGTGGTCATCATGGGCCGGTGTTTTTTGTTCGGATCATGGGCATCCACCACCATATCCTCGTCATCCACATCTTTGGCCAGCCATTGATTGGCGCCGGCCGGGCTTTTCACCAGCTCCCAGTCGTATTTGAACAGCACTTTGAGATACCCCATATCCCACTTGGTAGGATTGGGTTTCCAGGCACCCTCGATACCGCTGCTGATGGTATCCCCGCCCTTGCCGGAACCAAAGCTGCTCTTCCAGCCCAGGCCCTGCTGCTCGATGGGCGCGGCTTCGGGTTCAGGACCCACATGGGTGGCAGGACCGGCGCCATGGCATTTGCCAAAGGTATGCCCGCCAGCCACCAGAGCCACGGTTTCTTCATCGTTCATGGCCATGCGGGCAAAGGTTTCTCTGACATCATGGCCCGAGGCCACCGGGTCCGGATTACCGTCCGGTCCTTCCGGGTTCACGTAGATCAGGCCCATCTGCACGGCGGCCAGGGGGTTTTCCAGGTCCCGGTCTCCGGAATACCGGCTTTTGGGTTTATCGCTGGTGGCCAGCCACTCCTCTTCAGATCCCCAGTAGACGTCTTCTTCCGGTTCCCAGATATCCGCGCGGCCCCCGGCAAAGCCAAAGGTCTTGAACCCCATGGATTCCAAAGCACAGTTGCCGGCCAGGATCATGAGATCGGCCCAGGAGATTTTTTTGCCGTATTTCTGCTTGATGGGCCAGAGCAAACGGCGGGACTTGTCAAGATTCACGTTGTCCGGCCAGCTGTTGAGGGGAGCGAATCGCTGGTTACCGGTGCCGCCGCCGCCCCGTCCGTCACCCAATCGATAGGTGCCGGCGCTGTGCCATGCCATCCGGATAAACAGTCCTCCATAGTGACCGTAATCCGCAGGCCACCATTCCTGGGAGTCTGTCATCAATGCATACAGGTCTTTTTTGACCGCATCGAGATCCAGTTTTTTGAATTCCTCGGCATAGTTGAAATCCGAACCCATGGGATTGCTTTTGGCGGAATGCTGGTGAAGGATTTTCAAATTGAGCTGGTTGGGCCACCAGTCCCGGTTGGATGGGCCGCTGCCGGCCACCTGACTGGAAGATTTACCGGTTACCGGACATTTGCTTTCTTCGTTGGACATGTGAACCTCCTTGAGTTAAATAATAATGTATACTATTTAAGACCGGTTTTTTGCTTTGTCAACCCTGTCTACGAATGAAAATCGATTCCGGGACGGTAAGAAAGAACTGGGTCGGGCAGGCAGGACAGCCAGGTTACAACGGCTTGACGGGAGGGCTTTGCAGCAGGTTGGCCACAGTGATGTTGTCCAGGCACTGGAACATCGCTTTGCTGGCCTCTACCCATACCCATCGGGACAGGCAGTCTCCCGCCTGGTTACAGATGCCGCACAGCTGCGGGTCTGTTTCCGCGCAGTCTGTGATGGCGGTGCTTTCTTCCAGCGTGCGAACGATATCTCCCACAGTAATTTCAGATGCGGGTTTGGCCAGGGCGTGTCCGCCGTAGGGTCCCCGTTGACTGCTGATCATTCCGGCTTTCTTGAGTTTCCGGACCAGCTGCTCCAGGTATTTGACCGAAATTTTCTGCCGCCGGGCCACTTCTCTGAGAGGAACCGGTTTGTTTTTGCCGTATATGGCCAGGTCAATGATCAGCCGGGTACCGTAACGGCTTTTGGTGGTGAGTCTCATACCGACATCATCCCTTTTTTTTATAAAAATGGCAAAAACAATTTTTCCATCTAAGATGCCAGTGGGCTCACGCCATTTTCACCGACACTGCCGGGGGGTTTCCGGGGCAGGCGGATGGTCAGCTCAGTGCCCTGATTCAGGGCGGAAGTCACGTGAACCGTTCCCCCGTGCTGCTGGATCACCCGATGGGCGATAAAAAGCCCAAGGCCCGTTCCCCGGGAGCCTTTTGAAGTAAAAAACAGGGTGAACATCTTTTCCCGGGTTTCCTGGTCCATGCCGACACCGTTGTCGTGTATCCGGATGGAGATGAATTCGTCCGGTTCGACCGTGACGGTCAAGGATACGCGGTGAACCGGTTTTTCATGATCATAGGCACAGGCATCCACCGCATTCTCCAGAAAGTTCACCAGAGCGGATTCCATCCACACGGAATCGATCTCGATGATGCCCGGCACCTCAGGCAGAAACACTTCGCAGATGACATTGTGTTTCGATGCGGCAGGCCTGACGCTTTTCATGACATGTTCCACCATGTCCGCCACCGGAACCGGCGCATACTGCATCTGCCGGGATCTGGCATAGTTGAGGATCTCCAGCACCATATCCCTGATTTTGTCGGCCATGGTC
>JAABTO010000376.1 GCA_011389835.1 Desulfotignum sp.
CTGCCAGGTGTTGTGCGTTTGTTTCTCCACGGACCAGTCCGTGGTGCCGGGGAGCACGGCCGGTTTTTTCATGGACAGAAAATCGGTCAGCGGCTGAAAATCAAATGACCGGGCCTGAAGAAGAAAAATTTCAACCCCGGCCACGGGGTGGAGACGTGTTTTCAGTGTCACGGACTGGCCAAAAGGATAAAATTGCGCATCACACACCACCTGCCGGCCGGATTTGTTCACCGCAAGGGAGATATTGAACGGAATCACGGTAACCCCCTGATTCATCGTCAGTATCAGCCGGGCATTGGTCACCTGAATTTGATCCGGCAGAACCGTCAGGTCCTCCGGTACCGGGATCGGGTTGACATCCGCTGTTGCCCTGTTTTGGGCAGCCTGGGGCAGCAAGGCGGAACCGGCCGGAAAAACCGGGTCGATCACGATGCCCTGATCTGGATCGTACCGGGCCAGAATCGTCAGGCCGGACAGGGTCAGTTTTTGGAGTGCCGGCATGCCTATGCCTTGGATATCATAGGACACCGATACCAGGTCCGCTGAAATATCTTTGCCCCATCGCAGATCCGATACCAGGGTCCGGCTTTTCCCCACATGGGATACCTGAAACGCGAGTTGATTCGATGACAGCAGCGGTTTGTACCGGTACTGGATGAACCACTGAACCGCCATCGGCAGGTTGACCGCCAAAACGAGCAGCACAAGGGCTGCCGCCATCAGAACCACCAGCACGCGGATTGTCGCCGATTTAAATCGCATTTTTAATCCGTATGGTCAAAAACATGTCTCCTCTGGGTTGCCCGGACAATGACCGGCCCATGCCTGCCAGGCGCAGCCGGTTTCCTTCCCGCATCCCGGGCGGAATGGTGACCCGGTACAATGGTTTGGAAAATCCCCAGGGAATGGTAATCAATTTACGGGTACCGGTCAATGCCTCCAGGGACGAAATTTCAATGGTGCCGTAAAGATCCCGGTCATTGTCTGTCGGGGTCGCCACAATGGTCTGCAGTTTCGGGGTGTGCTGCTTTCTGGTATAGTGCCGGATCCTTTCCCGGGTCCCGGTCGCAGGCACCCGGCGGTTGAGCTTCACCAGCACCAGACCGGTGATGAACCCCCCGATATGCGCCCACCAGGCAATCCCGGCCCCGGCTCCTTCCCCGGCGGCGTTCAGAAACTGAAGAAAAAACCAGATTCCCAGAAAAATGAACGCGGGTATCTCGATGAACCAGGGGATGATGATGATGGGCACCAGGGTGAGGATTCTGGCTTTGGGATACAAGAGAAAATACGCGCCCATGACACCGGCAATAGCGCCGCTGGCCCCGATGGTGGGAACCATGGAAAACGGATTGAGCCCAAAATGAAACGCCCCGGAAATCAGGCCGCACAGCACATAAAACCCCAGAAACCGCACAGAACCGAAATGGGCTTCCACATTATCCCCGAAAATATACAACGACCACATGTTTCCCAGCAGATGCCAGAATCCCCCGTGGAGAAACATATAGGAAAACAGCGAAAACACATGGTTGAACACGGAAAAATGCCGGGACATCTCCGGAATCGAATATTTGGCCGGCACCAGCCCGTAAATATAATAAAAGGTTTCGCTCCCCGGCCCCATCTGCAGCTGAAACAGCCACGCCAGAATATTGGCGGTCATCAACCCATAGGTGACCACGGGCACGCAGTCGGAAATCTGGTTGTCCCGGATCGGTATCATTTGATGATCCGCAGGCGGCAGGCCTGTTCACAGGCGGATTTCACCGCTTTGACAACAGCCATGACCGCATCTTCAACCGTAAAGTACGCCACGTCCGCATCGTGCCGGCAGACTTCCACCAGGTCCGTGTTACCGGTATCCAGGCCCAGCCGGAACCGCAGGTCGTCCACCCAGGAAAAATACAGGGTCTGAATACCTGACGGATCCAGCCGGGCAATGGCGGCTCTGGCTTTCAACGAAAGGCCCGCCATCACCAGGTCCACAGCCGCGTCCACAGAGTCCGGAAAAACCGAAGGATCATCAAAAGACAGATCATGGGGCCAGGGGGTCTCTCTTGCCAGATGCAGCAGGTACACCAGAACCTCGAGAACCATTTTGACATCCATATAGATGTCCGGATCTAGACTGGCCCGGGGCCCTGCGACATTCAGCACATCTATCCGGTAGGCGTCCACAAAAGACTGGAGCGTCATTGCGGTTTCAAACAGATCACGGGTCGCCAGATTGACGGCCATGAAGGGTTTGTCTTCGGTTTTTGCCAGCTCCCGGGTGAGCCTGGATCCGCCCGTAAGGCGGTTGCGGTACAAAATGACCGTTCCCCGGGAATCCAGGATATTCTGAAGGGTGCGGTCCCGGTAATCGGACGTGGGCATGA
>JAABTO010000377.1 GCA_011389835.1 Desulfotignum sp.
TCCTCAAGACCTATAATATCACCTTTTAGACAGGACCTTTAATGAAACATTTGTATCCGAAACAGCCTTTATCCCGGATCGTGACGGTGCCGGGATCCAAAAGCATTTCCCACCGGATGCTCATCTGCGCAGCCTTGTGCAGCGGGATTTCCAATATCCGGAACCTGCTGGATTCCCAGGATGTGGGATTGACCCGGCACGCACTGTCCTGTATGGGCGCGACAATCGACAACACCCCTGACAACACCGTTACGGTCACCGGGTTCGGCGGGTATCCAAAACCGTTCCCCGATCCCATTGACTTAGGCAACTCCGGCACTTCCATGCGGCTTCTGGCAGCAATTGCCGGACTGGGTACCACCGCATACACCCTGACCGGGGATGCCCGCATGTGTGCAAGGCCCATGAAGGAACTTCTGGATGCATTGTCCCCCATAGGGATCACCGCTTTTTCCAAAACTTCGGAAGGGTTTCCGCCGGTGACCATTCAGGGAAAACACCGCCGGGGAGGAAAGACACGGTTAGACTGCTCAAAAAGCAGTCAATATCTGTCTGCGCTGATGATGATCGGACCGTTCATGACCCATGGCCTGACCATCGACCTGACGGGCCCGCCGGTCTCCTCGCCGTATATCGATCTGACCCTGGATGTGATGAAACAGTTCCAGGTGACAGCCCGGCAGATTGATGCCACCACGTATCAGGTTCCCGGCGGGCAGCCGTACATGCCCGGTGATTATGTGGTGGAACCGGACCTGTCCAATGCCGGATATTTCTGGGCTGCCGGTGCCATCACCGGCCAGAGGATCGGTGTGGCCCATATACAGGCTGATTCGCTTCAGGGGGATTTCAAACAGATCCGGATTCTGGAAAAAATGGGGTGTGACCTGTTTTTCGAAGACGGGGCAGTGGCGGTCCAGGGCCGTGATCTGCATGCCGTGGACGTGGACATGTCCGACACCCCGGACGCCGTGCCGGCCATTGCCGTGGTGGCGGCGTTTGCAAAAGGCACCACCCGGATACGCAATATCCGTCATTTGCGGGAAAAAGAATGCGACCGGATCGATGCAGTGACCTCCCAGCTGAAAAAAATGGGAATCCACACTGAACAGGGAGATGACTGGCTCAGCGTCACCGGCGGCACCCCGGCAGGGGCTTTCATCCACACGTTTAACGATCACCGGATCGCCATGGCGTTTGCCGTGGCCGGTCTCAAAGTGCCGGACATGCAGATTGAAAACCCGGCCTGTGTGGGAAAATCCTTTCCCGGGTTCTGGGATGTGTACGATGCCCTGTAATCTGATTCTCATCGGGTACCGGTGCTGTGGAAAAACCCGGGTGGGGAGACATCTGGCCGACCTGACGGGATATGATTTTGTGGACACCGATGCGCAGATTGAATCCGACTGCGGTGCAGCTATCGATGCGCTGGTGACGAACAAAGGGTGGCTGTTTTTCAGGCAGACAGAAACCCGGATCCTGAAACACCTCCTTTGTCAGACCAACCAGGTCATTGCCACGGGCGGGGGCATGGTGCTGGCCCTGGAAAACCGGATATTGATGAAAAAAAACGGGTTCGTGATCTGGCTGACGGCAGATCCGGCCACCATTGTCCAGCGTCTGAAAGCAGACCCGCAAACCCTTTCACACCGACCCCGGTTCACTGCCCGGTCCCTGGGGGATGAAACAAGACAGGCCCTGGCAAGGCGAATCCCATTATATGAAGACCTGACCGACATGACCGTGGACACCACCACCGGCCAAAGTCCCCGGGAAATTGCCGCAATCATCAAAAGGAGGCTTGACCATGTCCGGATCTAGTTTTGGCAAAACGTTTCAAATCACAACTTTTGGTGAGTCCCACGGCCCGGGCATCGGCGTGGTGATCCAGGGATGTCCGCCGGAACTGCCCATAGATGAATCCGTGATTCAAAAAGCGCTGGACCGGCGCAGGCCCGGACAGGGTATCGGAGGGACACGGCGAAGAGAACCCGATCATTCGGAAATCCTGTCCGGTGTGTTTGAAGGTAAAACCACGGGCACACCCCTGACCATTCTGATCCGGAACATGGATGCCCGTTCCGGCGCTTATTCAGACATTGCCCGGCTCTACCGGCCTGGCCACGGGGATTTCACCTATCAGAAAAAATACGGAATTCGCGATTACCGGGGCGGGGGCAGGGCATCGGCCCGGGAAACAGCGGCCCGGGTGGCGGCCGGTGCGGTGGCACAGGTGATTCTGGACCGTTATGGCATCACCATCACCAGCTTTACCATGGCCATCGGCGGCGTGACGGTTCAGCAGTTTGATGCAACTGCCGTGGAAAAAAACGAACTTCGGTGTCCGGACATGGCTGCGGCCAGAGCCATGTCCGAA
>JAABTO010000114.1 GCA_011389835.1 Desulfotignum sp.
ACAGCCCCACGGCCCACAGCCCGTATTTGGGATCCTGGCCGGACAGAAAAAGCTTGCCGATGAAAAATGCCAGCAGCGGAATGAGAATGAAATTGATGACCTGGGTGGCGGTCTGTAGTTTCAAATCCCGGCCCTTGAAAATAGTTTTCACATTCAGGGTCACCATCATGGGATATACCATGACAAAGGTCACCGGAATGATGAACTGTTTTAAAAAACCGGCGTCAAAAAGGTATCCGAAAATCAATCCCAGGCCCATGGCCACGGGAATGGCCCATACCAGGTTTTTCTGAATGACTGTCAAAGCTTTGATCATGATTGCTTTTCCTTGTGATGCAACGATACCGTTTCTTCAGCATCGTTAAAGTTTTTTTTGGACACGAAATGAATGGGACAGGACGACCGGAATTTGCAGTAGATCTCCGGATCCCGGCATTCCAGGCATTCTTCGCATAAATAGATGTTGTGCTTCAAACAGATATAACTGGTCACCCTGTCTGGGTGGTTGATGCATCTGCCCATGGTTTCCTCCTGTTCAGTGACGGTCTGAGAGAATATCGTTCAGTTTTTTTTCCAGCGCTTCTTTGGGTTGAACGCCCACAAATCGTTTGATTTCTTTTCCCTGATCAAACAATATAAATGTTGGGATGCTCTGGACCATATAATGGGTGGCCACGTCAGGCCGTGAGCTGATATCGATTTCCACCATCGTGACCCGGCCCTGATACTTTTCAGCCAGATCCTTAATCACCGGCGCCATCTGCCGGCAGGGGCCGCACCAGGTCGCGCTGAAATCCACCAAAGCCACCTGATCTTTCAAACCGGGGTCCATCTGGGTAATTTTCATTTTTCATATCCTTGTCTTTTGGGTCTTTGATCAATCTTGCCTGTTTATAGAAGCAATCAAGAATCGTGCCGAAAAACAATTATCTGGGAAAGCGTGGCAGGTTCCGCCCGGGGCCGTTGTTTCTAAACGGTGTATGGAAAAAAGAAAATCGTTTTGTGAACCGTTACAAGGTTAACGGTTCGTTTTGCAGCAAAACGGTAACGTTACATTTGCAGAGGGCGGAAGTTTAAACCGGCGGCAGGAGCAGCTTCCCTGAATCGAATATTGTGACACCCTTTGTAAAGGTATCTGCCGCATCCGTCAGTTTCAGGCATTGATCCATGGCAGATACCAGTTCCACCCGCCCGGTCTCCAGATGCAAGCGGGTGCACACGTCCTGCACCACATCCCGGGCCAGGGTATACACATAATTGGGCGCTGACAGACAGGGAATCTCCGCCTCATGATCGCCGGAGACAAACGCGGTTTCACAGGCCCGGCGGTCCAGGGAATTCCAGGTTCTGCAGATAAACGGGCGCTGATCATACACCATACAGGCATGATGATCCAGAAAGATACATGGGGTTTTGTCTTTGATGGCCACCCGCTGGGCCAGGGACTGTCCCCGGGTATGGCCCAGGTTGTCACGAATCCGGGTTTTCAGATGATATTGATCATCCGCGCTGAAACAATCCTGGATATAAGTGCTGATCAATACCGCCTCCAGGGGGGTGACATGGATGCGGGAATGGCAGCAGAAGCTGCAGCCGCCGGCGCAGTCAGGCTCCGGGGATTCGCAGGTCAACGCCACGGAAGCCAGTACCTGGGCTGCCGCATCCATCACCTGCCGGATAATGGGAAACAATGACGGGGATGAATCCTGGGACTCTTTTTGAGCGGCATCGGCGATCTGGAAAAAATAAGCGGACAGGGCATCTTTCTCCGGCTGGGTCTGATCCTGCATGTGGTCTCCAATGGTTTTGTAAGACAGGCAGCGATCTGCAGGAACCCGCCAGAGGGATGTCTGGAACTTACCGGTTGGTGTTGCTGGACACTCTACCCGAAACAGAATTTCCGGTCAAGTGGTATTCAAAGGGTGCTTGACCATCCGGACAATCGCTTCGGCCAGCACCTGGGACGCGTCGATCGTGGAAACGGGCAGGTCTCCGCCCAGGACGCTCAGTTCCGTGCACGCCACAATGGCCACCCGGACGCCCCTGTCCCTGAGATGGTCACACACCTTTGCATACTGCTGATGAAGGTCCGGGGCGATGCGGCCGGTCTTGACCTGTCGGATGACATTGAACAGCAGGTCCTGGTGTTCGGGGTCCGGCCAGATTTCCGCCATTCCTAAGGCGTCAAACCGGGGGGTGTACAGCTTTGTGATGGCCACGGCAGGAGAGGCCAGCATCCCGATGTTTTTTTCGCCGCTGTAATGGGTTTTCACCTCGGCCACCACCAGATCGACCATGTTGATCACCGGGATTTTCACGGCCTGCTGCACGGCATCATAATAATAATGGGCCGTGTTGCAGGGAATCACCAGAAAATCCGCGCCCCAGGCTTCCAGACGCCGGCCCATGTCCGCCATGACCGGGCCGGGATCTTCGCCGCCCCCTTCGATAATGGCTTTGATGCGGGAGGGCACCTTGGGGTTGTTGTCCACGATGCACCGGATATGGTCTTTGTCATCCATGGCCGGGGTCAGGCGGATGATGCGCTGCATCAGGTCCACCGTGGCCTCGGGTCCCATGCCGCCGATGATACCCGCTACTTTTTCGGTTTCGTGTGTCATTGTTTTCGCCTGCCCTTGGTGTTGGCGCGGCCGCCTCAGGAAAAGGCGGCCGCGGGTTACATCACTTTCTGAAAGAATCCATATAAGCATACAGGGCCGGAGATCCGCCGGTGTGCAGGAACAGCACATTGGCACCGGATGCAAAATAGCCGTTTCTGACCAGATCGACAAGGCCGGCCGCGGTTTTGCCGGAATACACCGGATCCAGCAGAATCGCTTCGGTTTGGGCAAACAGTTTCACCGCCTCCACCATACTGTCGGTGGGAATGGAATATCCCGGTCCCACATACTGGTCAAAACACACCACGCGGTCTCTGGGAATTTCCTTTTCGATCCCGAGTTTGGCGGCGGTCTCTTTTGCCAGTTTGTAAACGATCTCTTCCTGAACCCTCTTTTCCCGGGATACATTCATGCCGCTCACCGGGATGCCGGTTTCCATGGCGGTCATGCCCACCACCATGCCGGCGTGGGTCCCGGCGGATCCCGACGGCACCACCAGGTGATGGATGTCCAGGTGCATGTCATTGAGCTGGGCCATGGTTTCGGCGGCGCACGAGGCATATCCCAGGGCGCCGATGGCATTGGAGGCCCCGCCGGGAATGATATAGGGATGTCTGCCTTCCGCTTTCAAATCCTCGGCTTTCTTTTCCATGGCCGCCATCATGTCGGTGCCGCCGGGCACCACCTCGATGCTTTTGACACCCATGAGCTCAAACAGAAAATTATTGCCGCTGGCTTCTTTTTTATAAGAGCCTTTCACCCGTTCTTCCAGCACCAGGTGACAGTCCAGGCCTTCTTTCACAGCCCAGGCCAGTGTCAGGCGGCAGTGGTTGGACTGCACGGCCCCGCAGGTGATGATGGTATTGGCATCATTTTCCAGGGCATCGGCAATGCAGAATTCCAGCTTCCGGGTTTTGTTGCCGCCACCGGCCCCGGGCAGCAGGTCATCGCGCTTGACAAACAGGTTGACTTTTCCGTCCAAAGCCCGGCTTAATGCGGGCATCGGCTCGATGGGGGTGGGGGTCTGAATATATTTGCGTCTGGGAAATCGTGTAAAGTTCATGGGGTTCCTCTCATTTTTATGGTAATTGAAAAACCGCTTCCACCTCGATGCCGGCGTTCAGGGGCAGGGCCCCGACCTGGAACGCGCTGCGGGCGGGAAACGGCTCTGTAAAATACTGGTCATACACGGCATTGACCGCTTTGAAATGATTGATGTCGGAAAGAAAAACAGTCGTTTTCACGGCATCTGCCAGTCCGGCCCCGGCTTCTTGTGCAATGGCGGACAGGTTCTTGAACACCTGGTGGGCCTGTTCTTCAATAGTGCCCGCCACCAGCTGGCCGGTTGCCGGGTCGATGGGAAGCTGGCCCGAGGTAAACAAAAATCCGTTGGCTGCCACGGCCTGGGAATAGGGGCCAATGGCTTTGGGGGCCTTGTCTGTTGCAATGATCTGTCTGGTCATGGTTGTTGCATCTCCATTTTTTTTATTCAGGGTCACGGGGCAGCACCTGTGCCGCCACATCCGCGATGATCTGCGCGATCAGTTCACAATCCGCCGTGTCAAAGGTCAGTGGAATCCTCATGTCGCACATGCTGGCCAGTATCTTGTCAGTATTGGGCAATTGAGGCAGATTGTCAAAATATTTCCAGCTGCTGTAGGCGCTGGTGAAGCCCACGGGCCGCTTGTTGCCGAACCACTTGAGTTCCACACCCCGCGCCAGGCAGGTATCCAGGAACCGACGGATCACGGTTTTGTCATCCGTGTTGAGGTTAAACTGGATGGAGCTGCCTACGTACTGTTCTTTCGGGTCCCGCCGGGGGCAGGTGAGGCCCGGGATCTCATTCAACCTGGATTCCAGCAGCTGGTACCGCCGGTTCCACCTTTGGCACTGGTCATCCAGAATTTCAAGTTGGGGCCGCAGAATCCCGGCCCGCAGGTCGTCCATCCGGCAGGAGTAGTTGGGAACCAGTTCCCGGACTGCTTCGAACACGGTGTTATCGGGCCGGGACAGGTGCCGGTCGTAATTCATGTAGGACCCGGAATAGATGATGGCTCTGGCCATCAGGTCCGGATCATCGGTCACCAGTAGCCCGCCCTCGCCGGAATTCATGTGTTTGTAGGTCTGGGTACTGTAGCAGGCGGCGGTGCCGAACGACCCGGACAGCCGGCCGTCCCACCGTGCCCCCATGGTGTGGGCGCAGTCCTCGATCAACGTGATCCCGTGCTGCATGCAGATCTCCATGATCCGGTCCATGTCGGCGATATGGCCCCGCATATGGGACATCATGAACCACTTGACATCTTTGTCTGCCGCCTTGTCCGCCAGGTCGTCAAAATCGATGGTATAGTCATCCGTGATCTCCACCAGGATGATCCGGGCCCCGGTGTTATGGATGGCACCCGGCACCGGGGCCAGGGTATAGGCATTGCACAGCACGCTGTCACCGGGACTGACCCCGGCGCTCTTGAGTGCCAGATACATGGCGCTGCCGCATGAGGCGCAGGCCAGGCAGTACCGGCTGCCCATATATGCGGCAAACTCTTTTTCCAGCAGCGCGGTTTCAGAGATCTCGTCTTCGACCACATTGTACCGGTGAAGCCGGCCCGACCGCAATACTTTCAGGGCTTTGTCAATAGCCGGCTCGGAAATGGGTTCCTGCCGGGTGAAACTTTTGGTGAACCTCACAGGTTGATCAGTGGGTGCAGACATGTCCATCCTTCCTGAATGTTGACAATGGTTACGAGTAATCTTTCTGGGAATAGACTGTGAAATCCCATTCCTGGTCCGGGAAGTATTTTTTCAGGCGCCAGTCACAGGCCCGTGCATGGCCTTCCATGCCTTCCACCCGGGACAGACGGGAGGCCCGGGCACTGATCTCCCGGCAGGCCTGCTTTTCAATCTCCTGAAAGGTGCAGATTTTCAGGAACTTGTGCACGTTCAGACCCCCGGAATAATACCCGGCTTTCCGGGTGGGCAGGATATGGTTGGTGCCTGAACACTTGTCTCCCTGGGCCACAGTGCAGTAATCCCCGATAAACAAAGACCCATAGGCGGTGAGGCGCTCGCACCACCACTGGTTGTCCTTTGTCATCACCTGGACATGTTCGGGGGCATACCGGTCACTGACCGCAGCCATCTCCGGCCAGTCGTCACAGAGGACAATCTCACCATAGTCCCGCCAGGATGCGGCTGCCACCTCCGGGTCCGGCAGGTCATCGATCACCTGGGGCATCAGTGCCAGCACCTTTTCTCCCAGGGCCTTTGAATCGGTGAACAGCCACACGGGAGAGTCATACCCGTGCTCGGCCTGGGACACCAGGTCCACGGCAATGGTCATGGGGTCGGCTGTGTCATCGGCAATGACTGCGGATTCCGTGGGCCCGGCAAACACGTCGATGGCGCATTCACCTGATCCGGCAAGCAGGGCCTTGGCTTCCGCCACATAGGCATTGCCCGGCCCGGCCAGGATATTGGCCCGTTTTCCGGTGAACAGTCCGAAGGCCATGGTGGCAATGGCCTGGACCCCGCCCATCTCCAGAATGATATCCGCCCCGGCCATGTCCATGGCATATGCCACGGCCGGATCGATACTTTTTCCCCTGGGAGGGGAGGCCGCAATCACGGTCTTCACACCGGCCGCTTTGGCCGTGGCCACACTCATGATGGCGGAACAGGCATGGGCGAAGCGGCCTCCGGGGATGTAACACCCGGCCACATCCATGGGAATGATCCGCTGGCCCAGGCGGACTCCGGGATACACCTGGGTTTCAAATTCCTGGATACTGTCCCGCTGGGCCTTGGCAAACGCCGACACCTGTTGGTGGGCAAACCGGATATCTTCTTTGACAGAGGCCGGAACCGTATCGATCAGCTGCTGTTTTTTCTCTTGGCTGAGAACAAACGGGTCGGTCCAGTTGTCAAACTTCAGTGCCAGGGTTTCCACGGCTTTTTCCCGGTCGGCACGGATATCGGCCAGCATCTTTTCAACGGCCGGCCGGATGGTTTCACTGTGGGATTCAGCGGTTTTTACCGCTTTTTTTAAATGCTGCATTTATCGTGTTCTCCATATTAGATTAAGGTAACGCATCTGTAGTGTCAGTCTCTGTTCCAAGTCTCCTGGTGATGATTCCGGCGGCGTGCTCCAGGGAGTTAATATCCGAGTGCTTTGGGCAGCCAGAGGCAGAATCCCGGTGTATAGGCCACGATAAACACGGCCAGGATCTGTATGACTGAAAATGGAATAGCTTTCAGAGAGATCTCTTCAATACTCACTTTTCCGATGCCGGACGCAATGAACAGATTTTCCCCCAAAGGCGGGGTTTCAAACCCGATCTCACAGCACATCACCAGCACCACGCCAAAATGGATGGGATCCACCCCCAGGCTGGTCATGACCGGCAGCAGCACCGGTGTCACCAGCATGATGGTGGCCAGGGTCTCCATGAACATACCGATCATGATCAGGAAAAGGATGATCAGTGCCCAGATGATGTACACATTGCCGGTCAGGGCCAGCAGCCAGGCGGCAATGGCATCCGGGATCTTGTACTGCACCAGGAGCCGGCCGAATGCCTGGGCCGTGAACAGAATGATCAACACCCGGCCCGACAGCCAGGTGGTGGAGTCCAGAGACTTGAAAATAGCGGGCAGCTTGAGCTCCTGGTAGATAAAAATACCCACGAACAGGGTGTAGAAAATCGAAACAATGGCGGCTTCCGTGGGGGTGAAAAATCCGGAATAAATGCCGCCCAGGATCACTACCGGGGCCATCAATGCCCAGAATCCATCCTTGATGGTAAGCAGGGTTTTCTTCAGGGACCATTCATCCTCGTTGGGCTTGTACCCCTTTTTTTTGCTGATAATATAGTTGAGAATAATTATGCCGGATGCGATGAGCAGGCCCGGAAACACCCCGGCGATGAACAGCTGGGTGATAGATACGCTGGCGGTCACCCCGTAGATTACCATGGGAATACTGGGGGGAATCACAATTCCCAGACCCCCGGAAGACGCTGTGACAGCAGAGGCATAGCTGCGGTCATATCCTTTTCTGACCATGGCCGGAATCATGAGCATGCCCACGGCGGCCGTGGTGGCCGGCCCGGATCCGGATATGGCACCGAAAAACAGACAGGCCAGCACGGTGGAGGCACCCAGACCCCCGGCCATGCGGCCGGCCAGCGCTTCGGCAATCGCCACCAGGCGCCTGGAAATGCCGGATCCCTGCATCAGTGCTCCGGACAGGATAAAGGCCGGCAATGCCATGACCGGAAACGAATTGACCGCGTTATAGGCAATCTGCACCAGGGTGGTCACATCTTTGCCGATGGACATGAACGCGGCCATGGCTGCCATGCCTAAAGCCACGGCAATGGGGGCACCGATGATCAGAAGTATGCCGAATGCGCTGAACAATATCGATGAAATCATGCCATCCTCCCGTCATCGCTTGAATCGACTTTCATGTCCCGCTTGATATCCTCCAGATCTGACGAAATATCGTCCACATCCACAATGTCTCTTTTCAGAATGTGTTTCAGGATATTGACCTGGATGATCCGGACGCTCATCAGGGTGAATGCGAAGGGAAACAGCATGTAAATATACTGCATGGGGATATCCAGGGCCGGCGAGTAAAACGGATATTCCATCATGTCCCGCATGACTTCAATGCTTTTGACGGTCATGATGGCGTTGAACACCAGCCAGATAGCGTCGGCGATGAGCTGGGACACATCGCCGACGATTTTGGGAAACAGTTTGAACTGAAAGGTGACCCGGTTATGGGCCCC
>JAABTO010000115.1 GCA_011389835.1 Desulfotignum sp.
GAGAACTGGTAATGCAGCGGGGTGATGTATT
Organism: Desulfotignum sp.; assembly: GCA_011389835.1. GTDB lineage: Bacteria > Desulfobacterota > Desulfobacteria > Desulfobacterales > Desulfobacteraceae > Desulfotignum. The sequence continues at coordinate 32 of JAABTO010000115.1, forward strand.
TCTGCACTTCCTGAAATTTCATGGTGTAGTTGACAATATAGGGGTTGTCCTGACCGTCCACCACGCCCTGCTGCAGCGCGGTAAAGGTTTCCGGCCATGCCATGGGGGTGGGATTCGCTCCCCAGGCTTCGTAGGATGCGATCATCAGAGCATTCTGAGGCACCCGGACCTTGAGCCCTTCCAGATCAGCCATGCTGGTGATCTTGCGTTTTGAATTGGTCAGGTGACGGAAATTGGAATAAGTCCAGGCCAGAATCCGGATACCGGCTTCTTTTTGCAGGATGTCATTCCATTGTGCGCCCAGTTTGCCGGTGGTGATGGTGACGGCATCCTTCATGCTCTTGATGACATAGGGGAAAGTCAGGATGTTGATTTTCCGTGAAAACGGGGACAGGTTGGGAACCGACAGCATGCACAGGTCCAGTTCACCGCTGCGGGTGTTCTGGAGCATTTCGGTTTCATTTCCCAGGGCACTGCCCGGAAACAGCTGGATTTCAACATCCCCGGCCGTGTAGCCTTCCACCAGGTACTTGAACTGTTTGGCAATGGCGCCCTGGTCGGAATTGATGGGATCACCGAATCCCAGTTTCAACACTTGTTTGGCAAAAACCTGAGCCGGTGCCATCAGACAAACAGACATCGCAGCCACGATCAAAAAAAGAAATAATTTTTTCATGATACCTCCCCTTCATTTGGAATTTATTGAGACAATTTGTTACTATAATAGTAACAGCTATTCTTTATTCGAATTTAAAAGACTTTTTTTATAATGTCAATGCTTTTTTCGAACATTTTTTTGTTTTTTTTGTTCCATGCAGCGGATAAATATGGTAAGCCCAATCCCGGATCAAATGATGACAGCGATCCGTCACCAAGCAACCTAAAACAGAAACCAGTGAAATACAATGTCCGGCAAGCAAGACCAGTATTTTTCAAAAACCCTTGAAAAAGGGTTGTCGATCATGAACCTTTTCGGCAGGGAACATCCTTCCCGGTCCCTGACGGAAATCGCCACCCTCACGGGCATCAACAAGACCTCCACCTACCGCCTGGTCAACACCCTGATCCAGTTGGGGTATCTGCGCAAAAGCACCACCGACAAATCCCTTCGCCTGGGTCCCAAGGCGTTTTCAATGGGCCATGAATGTTTTCACGGGTTTGATATCTATCAGGGCATCAAGCCCATCATCGACAAAACTTTTTT
>JAABTO010000378.1 GCA_011389835.1 Desulfotignum sp.
CATCCTCGGCGTACTCCTCAACCTGGTGCTGCCCCAGCCCCGCAACTAAACAGCCGGGGTCAGGCCTTGCGTTTTTGACGTTTCTTGTGAAGTTCAAGAAACGTCAAAAACGCAAGGCCTGACCCCAGATTTTATGATGACAAAACCGTTACATTATGGATGGGTGATCGTTGTTACCGGCACGATGGTGCTGTTTTCCTGCCTGGGGCTGGGCCGGTTTGCTTTGGGCATGCTGCTGCCTTCCATGGGAATCTCCCTGGAGTTGTCCTATTCCCAGATGGGCTTGATCGGGACCGGGAATTTTGCCGGATACATGGCCTCCGTGATCCTGGCCGGCGTGGTGGCCCGGATCATCGGGGCCCGGCGCACCATCGCCTTCGGACTGGTCCTGGTGGGGGGATCGATTCTGGGCATGAGCCGGGCCGGCGGGTTTGTGCCGCTGTTGGTACTGTATGTGGTGACCGGCGTGGGATCGGGCCTGGCCAATGTGCCGTTGATGGGCCTGGTCTCCCACTGGTTCAAAAAAGACACCCGGGGCCGGGCCGCCGGCACCATGCTGTCCGGCAACGGTCTGGCCATCGTGTTTTCCGGGCTCATGGTCCCCTGGATCAATGCCTCCCTGGGCCCGGACGGCTGGCGTACCGGATGGCTGGTGATCGGTGTGATCTCCCTGGGCGTGGCCGTTATCAGCGGGATCCTGTTGAGAAACGATCCGGCGGACATGGGCCTGGAACCGGTGGGGCGGCCCGACCTGGTCCGGACCTCTGTCCCGGCCGCCGCAGCTGCCACAGATAACGCCTCGGCCGG
>JAABTO010000379.1 GCA_011389835.1 Desulfotignum sp.
CAGGTGCCGCGTCAACCCCGCCGGTGGATCCGCTACCGGCAAAAAAAGCCCCGCACCGCTGGACCATGGTGCACCTGGGGCTGATTTACGCATGTTTCGGCGCCACCTATGTGGTGTATGCCACCTTTATCGTGACCTCGCTGGTGGATGAGCGGGGATTTGGTGAAGGCACGGCCGGCACGTTCTGGGCCGCCGTGGGGGCACTGTCCATTTTTTCCGGCCCGCTGTTCGGGTGGCTGTCCGACCGCCTGGGACGGAAAATCACCATCATCGGCGTGTATCTGCTGTTCACCCTGTCCTATGTCCTGGCCGGGGCCGACCTGTCCCTGCCGTTTCTGTATGTGTCCATCGGGATTTTCGGGCTGGCCGTGTGGAGTATTCCCACCATCATGTCCGCGGCGGTCGGGGATTATATGGGTCCGGCCCTGGCTGTGCGGGCGTTCGGATTCATCACCCTGTTCTTCGGGGCCGGGCAGATTGCCGGACCGGCCCTGGCAGGCGTGCTGGCAGACACGTTCGGCAGTTTTTCACCGGCGTTTTTCCTGTGTGCGGTCCTGACCGCCGCCGGTGCCGGGCTGACCCTGTTTTTGAAACCACCGGCAAACCCGGACTGACCCTGTTTCCGGAACCACCGTCCGCCGGACCGCTTAATCCGAAGCAAACACCCGGTCAAAAAATTCCCGGTCATCCATGTTGTGCACCTGATCGGCCAGGCAGGACAACTCCAGGTGGCTGTCCTGCCGGGCGGGATCCGGGCGCCGGACATGATATTGACGGAACCGCCAGAACGAGGCGGCCACGCCCGCGTATTCGATAAAGACCTTTAACTGCTTTTTCTCGGTATGGGTCAACGGGCAGCGCTGCTCGTATCCTTTGACCAGAGAGGCGATCCGTGACATGGACAGCTGTTTTTCCCGGGTGCAGCTTCCGATGGCGCACATGCCGATGTCATAGAGTCTGTAATAGTGACACGCTTCTTCAAAATCCAGCACCGCCACCAGGATGTCATGATCAAACACCAGGTTGTCCCAGAAAAGATCGCCGTGGATCAGCCCTTTTTCCATGGCCGGATCCAGCGCAGACTGTATAAAACCGAGTTTCTGCCGCAGCCAGTCCACATACGGATGATCCAGCCGCAGCTCAAATATCTGTGAAAACGTGCTCATGCCGTAGGGAAACGCTTGAGGCACATCCGGGGGCGGGTCGAGGCGGTGCAGGTCCGCCAGGACTTCTCCCACCTGGGACAGCTTGGAAAAAGACAGGTCCGCCCGCACCTGGCCCGGTAGAAATTCCTTGATGTAGACCGGCCGGTTGTCATGCATGATAAAGGGTGTGCCGGACCGGGTCGGGATCACCTTGGGGGTGGGGATCCCCTTTTTGACCAGGTACGCCACCACCCGGGTCAGGCAGCCGATCTCCTGCGCGTTTTTTTCATCGCACACCGTCAATGTGTAGATGCCGGACTCGGTGGTGATCTTGATGCTGGAATTGGCCAGCCCGCCTGCCAGGGGTGTCATATCGGTCACTGTCCCCAGGTCGTAATAGGACAGCAGGG
>JAABTO010000380.1 GCA_011389835.1 Desulfotignum sp.
GCATACACGATCTGCATGGGCAGGCCCCGGGGATCGGTTTCCGGCACGGCCGGAAGGGAAACGAAATGATCCTTGAACGAGGCGGCGACTGCCCCGCACAAGGCATCCAGGATATCATCCACCCCGGCCTGGTTTCGTGGAAACCGCTTTGCCGCTTCTGAGAGGATGGCCGGAAAACAGGGCGCGTATCGGGACAGGATTTCCAGCCGCTCTCTCTGGCCGGACACGTTTTTTTTGGAAAATGTCAGCGGTACAAACCGGTTCAGGGCCAGAAACCCCAGTTCAGGATGGAATTCTCTGATTTCCAGCCGCCGGCCAGGACCTCTGATGAAACCGTCCAGTTCCCTGATTTTGGGCATAATGTGATAAGTCTGCCTGGACAGGCGGCGGCCGGTGACCTTATGATTGATATCACTGGCCGTCAGATAATCATGGGCCTGCAGGCTCTGCCGGCAGGGGGCGGGAAATATGCTGGATCCCCGTTTTTTCAATAGTTTTCGTGCGGCCCTGTCACATTGACGTTCATGGGGACCGGTCTCGGACAAACCGATGGGCATGTCGATCAGCACGAAAGCATCTGTATTGTCCACCAGCCCGGTCAATGCGTCAATGGTCTTGAAAATACCGAATCCATGAGAATCTTCCGTATGCAGCCACACATAGAACCACCCGCCTCTGCACCCGTCAATGCCAAGATATTTCACGGTCGATCAAGCCTTGATGTGTTCAGCGCACCGATTCACTTGTCAACCTTTCTGTCTTCCAGCAGCCGGGTTTCCAGCCGGGCTTCGATGGCCAGCCGGTCCCGGTGTTTCTGAATGTCAGACTGCTGCTCGATGATGGCGATTTTAGTCTTATAGGTCAACACCGCCCGGACAATGGCATAAATGCCGCCGACCAGGACCAGGCCCAGCAGTACCCATTTGAGTTGTGCCAGGGTCTGAAAACTGATTTTCCCGATGGTTACCAGCAAATCCGGCACCATCCAGTACAGAAACGCCGCAACAATTACCGTAGCCCCCAGAGAATAGATATTCAACCTTCCCAGGGTGGAAAACAGCTTTTCAAACCCAGCAGATCCGGCACCATCCAGTACAGAAACGCCGCAACAATTACCGTAGCCCCCAGAGAATAGATATTCAACCTTCCCAGGGTGGAAAACAGCTTTTCAAACCGGGTTTCCTCAAAATCAAATTCCCGGTGCTCCGCATCACTTTTATCCGGTGATTTTTTCTTTGTGACAAACACATCTTCAAACACCCGGACCACGAATGCGACAAATAAAATCAGCAGCAGCGGCACACAGATGGACAGTGCGATCCAGGTTCTGGTGGGAAACGGTTTTTCCACCAGGGTCCGGGCCACGGTAAATCCTTCATCCTTGAAATTTTCAATGCCGTAAACCCGCCTGAATTCAGCCAGGGCATCGGCATTGTAAATATCTTCATACACAAGGGTCTGGCTGGCATCATACACCGTGACCCGGGTATGATTGGACGCTGTCACCATACAGGCCACCAGTATACCGAATTCAATCATGGCAAAGACAGCGATGATATAAAACAATCCGGGAATCCGTTTTTCAACCAGTTTCCGCAGTTTCTGTTCACTCATGGGGGTCAAATCATCCTTGTTTTATCAATTAATCCTGGTATTTTCCCATATTTCGGATTGATTTAAAAGCCTGTTTTATCTGTTGAATTACTATAAAAAAGGTGCTATTAGACTCCGTTTCTTATCAGGAAAAATTCAACAATACAACCGGTAACAGGAGATGATTTCGGATGCGCGTGGTTCTCGTTTTTCCGCCCCGGGCCAGTGCCACCTATGTGCCTCTGGGCATCGCCTCTCTGGCATCTTTTATTGAATCAAACGTTCCCGGGTCATGGGTCCAGCTGGTGGATCTGAACCTTGACGCCTGGATTCAGGCATCACAGGAAGATATTCAGGGTAAGGAATTGATCAATTTTGTCCAGGGCAATTTCGGTAGCTTTTCAGACCCGGGTCAGACCCTGTTTTTCAAAACCATCTGGGACCGTCTCAGACAGCAGATCACCACGCTCGGGCACCAGGCGGAAACCTTTCTGGCCACAAGGGAAACTGCCCCTGCCCTTTGCGCACTGCTGGACCGCCAGGTTCGATCGATTCTGGTCCATGATCCCGAACTGGTGGGAATATCTGTGCTGTTTCCGGAGCAGGTGCCGTTTGCCGCCGCACTGGCACGGGCACTGAGGCAGCAGGGCCCGGGAACCGCCCGCCGCCAGTGCCGGATCGTGATGGGCGGTGCCATGATGTCGGCCCTGTCCGTGCCGGACCTGATGACCGCCGTGCCTGAGATCGATGCCGTGGTCTGCGGCGAAGGGGAAGAGGCG
>JAABTO010000116.1 GCA_011389835.1 Desulfotignum sp.
CGGTGCAATGGTTCCGGGGGTGGGCGATGCACCCTGCACATGCTGCAACGCCTGTGTTCAGGCATGCCCGGATCAGGCCGTCCGGTTGACAGACAGCCCGGATGGAGACAAAAAACCGGTCATTGACCGGAATCGATGCCAGCGATGCGGTAAATGTGTCCATATCTGCCCGAGCCGGACCCTTGAGCCGGTTCAGTCCGGGTTTCGTATTCTGTTGGGAGGCCGTCTGGGCCGGCATCCCCGCCTGGCCCTGGAAATGCCGGGTCTGTATTCCAGCGGACAGGTCTTGGCAACCGTTGATTCCTGTCTGGCGTATTATAAAACCCATTCCCGGAACGGGAAACGGTTTTCCCGTCTTTTTACCCGCCTCGATCAGGTGATCCCCGGACACCGGCTCTGATTTTCTGAAAACCGACCGCCTTTTTCATCTGCCAAGCCGGCGTTCTTTCTTGAATTGTAAGAAAAATTACTACAGTAAAATCAGAAATCTTCCAATTGATCCTTTATTTTCATGTTGGTAAGGTGGTAAAAATGTAAATAATGTCTGGACGTTTTTTTAACCCCATATCATTTTAAGGAGGATTGTATGAAAGCAAGACATTTATTGATTATCGGATTGATCGCTGTGGTTTCCATGGTATTTTGCCAGGCCGCATTTGCCAAGGAAAGAATCGTGTTCGGCGGCGGTCCTGCCGGCGGGACCTTTCAGGTGGTGGCCAATGCCATTCAGGTGTACAAGCCCATTAAAGAGATGGCCGATTATAAGGTACAGGCCCAGTCATCAGCCGGCTCTGTGGAAAATTTACGGAAAACCGATGCCGGCCGGCAGCATATGAGCGTGGTCTATTCCGGTCATGTGTATCTGGGCCGAAACGGCAGGATGAAAAATGATACCACAAAATACGAAAATGTGATGGCGGTTGCCTGGTTATACGGTGCCCCGGCCCAGTTGATTGTGCGTGCGGATTCCGGCATTAAAAGCACAAAAGATCTGGTGGGGAAAAAAGTGGGTGTGGGCAATGCCGGCTCCGGCGCGTTTGCCAACTGTGAACTTTTTTTCACCCACATGGGTGTGTGGGACAAGATTGAAAGAAATGCCATGGGGTATAATGATGCAGCCCAGGCATTCGGCAACAACCAGCTGGACGCGTTCTGGCTGTTTACCGCATTTCCCTCCGGTGCTGTTATGATGGCTGCCCAGACCAATGACATTGCCATGGTCGATCTGGATGCAGATGCCAAAGCCACAGATTTTTATAAGGAATATCCCTATTTTGCCAAGTTGACGGTGCCTGCAAACACCTACAAAGGGGTGGACTATGATGTTCCCTCTTTTCAGGACTCCGCATTGTGGGTTGCAAATAAAGATGTCTCTGCAGATGCGGTTTATGAAATGCTTTCCGCCATTTTTACAGAGGAAGGCCTTGCCCATATGCTGGAACAGAAAAGCACCTTTAAAAACATGTCCATCAAAAATGGTCCCACCGGGATTGTCACCCCGTTTCATCCAGGTGCTGAAAAATTCTGGAAGGAAAAAGGGGTATTGTAACACAGCACCACCGGCCATCAATGTATGATAACAAGGCACGGGGCGCTACCCCGTGCCTTTGCCGGTTCTTTCAGGAACAACAGCATGCCCGCGACAAAATTTAGAGAACAGGAAGGTTTATTGTGTACAATAAATTGAATCGATTTGAGCAGATTGTTTTTGATATATGCTCAGTGACACTGGTCCTTTTCTATTCATGGGCTGCGGTGGTGCAGCCCATGGCCACCCAGTATCACAGGGGGATATATATAATTATTACCTATGTGCTTGTTTTCCTGCTCTATCAATCCAAGACGACCATCGGCCGGGTATTTGATTATATTTTGATTGTATTGTCTGTGGCAAGTGTTGGTTACTGGATCATCATGTTTGAAACCATTAACTACCGGACTGGTGCGGAAACCCAGGTAGATATGGTTTTTGCCGTTGTCGGGGTGCTCATCGGTGTGGAGCTGGCCAGACGGGTGGTGGGAAATATTTTTGTGGTAATGGGGGTTGTTCTCCTGCTGTACGGGGTATACGGCTATAAAGCCCCGGATCTGATTTCCCATGCAGGGGCCCCGTTTACCGAATTGTGTATCAGCATTTTTTATAAAAGCGACGGGGTTTTCGGCATCATGGCCAGTGTTCTGGCCACCTATGTGATTTTATTTGTGTTGTTCGGGGCGTTTCTGGAAAAATGCGGGGCCCAGAGATTTTTCATTGACTGGCCCCTGGCAGCAGTGGGCCACCGCATCGGCGGTCCCGGCAAAGTGTCGGTCATTGCATCGGGCCTGTTTGGCTCTATTTCCGGCAGCGCCATCGCCAATACCGTTTCCACGGGGATGTTCACCATTCCCATGATGAAAAAAGCCGGGTTCAAACCCCATGTGGCAGGCGGTATCGAACCGGCTGCCTCCATCGGCGGGATGTTCATGCCCCCCATCATGGGGGCGGGCGGGTTTATCATGGCGGAATTGACCGGACTTCCCTATTCCCAGATTATGCTGGTGGCGATTTTCCCGGCGTTAATGTACTTTTTTTCCGTTTTTATGATGGTGCATTATGAAGCAAAAAAAGAAAACGTCATTGGCGAAAAATCCAAATTCAGTGCCACACAGATTTTCAAGAAACAATGGTATTACACCCTGCCCTTGATCATCATTACCATTTTTATGCTGAAAGGGTTTTCCCCTGCATATTCCGCAATTATTGGACTGGTGACCTGTATCGTTATTTCCTATTTCAGAAAGGAAACCCGCATCGGCCCCAAACGATTTGTTGAGGCTGCCAGGGAAGGCACGGAAAACAGCCTGAAGATTGGTGCCACCGTCGGTGTGATCGGTATTATCATCGGGGTCTTGACCTTTTCCGGCCTGGTGCTGACCTTTGCCGATATCATGATTGAACTCGCCGGAGGCTCTCTTTTGCTGACCATTCTGCTGGTGGCCCTGGCCTCTCTTGTGCTGGGTATGGGCGTGCCGGTGACAGCGGCGTACCTGGTTACCGCTGTAGTGGCAGTACCGGCCTTAACCCATCTTGGGGTGAACATGCTGGCGGCCCACATGATCGTGTACTGGCTGTCCCAGGACTCCAATATCACCCCCCCGGTGTGCATTGCCGCTTTTGCCGGCGCCACCATTGCCAAGGCCAATATGTGGCGAACGGCGTTTACCTCATTCAAGTTCGCAAAATTCCTGTATCTGGGCCCCCTTCTTTTCGGGTATGTGCCTGGATTTTCCCTGGACGGCAGTGCCATGGATATTGTCAAGGCATTTGTGGCCATCTTTTTTGGTACCTGGGCATATGCCTGGTTTCTCAGCGGCATCTGGGTCTCTCCCTTGAAAAACCTGTTTTCCCGCAAACCAGCTGTCTGATTCCGCCGGTTATGTCAGCCATAAAGCCGGTTTCTTCGGAAAACGGCTTTATTTATTTTTGACGGAGACAAAAGTGGTCTGAGGGACAAATATTTGGTTGCATAATCAACCTTTTTCCGTCATATTGTCATGAAACACATTTAAATAGCTGTCAATTACCATGGCAATGGAAAAAATAGACATGAAAGACATGCAATTGGCCCCTGAATTTACGGTGGCACCCTCTGATACCCTTGAACTGGAAATTTTTGAACGCGTCATTGACACCTCCATCGCCTATCTGGTGGGTCGAACCTCCCGGGCTATCATTAAACGCCTGACCAAAAAATTTGCAGATGCCGGGTTTGATGTCAGTTATGAACAATGGAGTATTCTGGTTCACCTGTACCGAAAAGACGGACAGACCCAGCAGGAACTTTCCATAGTTTCGGTCAAGGACAAGGCGGCCATCACCCGGTTGCTCAATGTGCTGGAAAAAAAGAATATTGTGCTGCGGGTGCCGGACCGGTCCGACAAGCGCAGTAAACTGGTTTATCTGACGCACAAGGCCAAATCCTTTCGGGATGATCTGATTGCCATGGTGGTGGAAATGCTGGTGGAAGCGGAACAGGGTATTTCCTGTGAAGAAATGGCTCAATGCAAATCCACGTTGAATAAGATTTTCACCAATTTTTCCCGGCTCAATAATCTATTGGATTAAAATTCCACCAGCCGGTTCTGAATGGCATATCTGGACAACTCTGCATTGTTTCTCAGATTCAGCTTTTTCAGAAGCCTGGCCCGATAGGTATCCACGGTTTTGACGCTGATATTGTAAGTGATGGCAATTTCCCGGTTGGTACTGCCGCAGGCCAGTTTGCGCAAAACCTGAAGCTCCCGCATGGAAAGCGATTCCATGGCATCCCTGTTTTTATCGCCCCGAATGTAACGAAGTGCTAAAGCTTCACTGGCTTTTTCCGTCAGATACCGTCCCCCGGAATGTATTTTTTTCACCGCCGCCACCAGCTGCTCAGGCGCCGACTGTTTGGTGACATACCCTTTGGCGCCGGCTTCAATGGCACGGATCACATATTGTTCCTCTTCGTGCATCGTCAGGATCAGCACCGGAATTTTCGGACAATAGGAGGTCATGCGCGCCACCACCTCCAGTCCGTCCATGCCGGGCATGGAAATATCAATGACCGCCACATCCGGTTGTTTTTTTATGGCCAGGTCAAAAGCGGTTTCTCCGTCAGACGCTTCGGCAATGACCTTGATACCGGAGCTGTCTTCCAGAACCCGCCGCAGCCCTTCCCGGACAATGCTGTGATCGTCTGCCAGCAATACGGTGATCATGACCATCCCTCCACGTTAAATTTACAGGTGATCCGGGTGCCACAGCCTTTTTGAGACGTGATGTCCAGCGATCCTCCTGCCAGATTGGCCCGCTCCATCATCCCTTCCAACCCGAATCCGTTCCGGTTTTGATCCGGAGTGAACCCGACACCGTTGTCCTCCACCGTCAAGACCAGTCCATGGGCATCGGTTCTCAGTTCAACGACAATGGTGGTGGCTTGGGCATGCCGAATGGCATTGGTCACGGCTTCCTGGCCGATGCGATACAGGGCCGTGGCAAGGGTTTTATCAATCTTTGGGATGACATCCCGCCGAAACACACAGGAGACGTTGGAACGTTTTTCAAAATCAGACACCAGAGATTCCAGGGCATCGGACAGGCCCAGATCATCCAGTACCCTGGGGCGCAGCCGATATGCCATATCTCTGACGTCCTGGATCGTTTTGTCTATGAGAAGACTCATTTTTTCGGCCCTGTCCGCCGCCTGATCCGGTGAAGACGCAAAATGTTTTTTCAACCACAGCACATCGATGCGCAGGGCGGTCAGCACCTGACCGAGGTGATCATGGAGTTCTCTGGCCACCTGCTCTTTTTCCCGCTCCTGGGAAGCGATGATGTTTTTGGATAAATTTTTCAGATTGGCCTGGGTTTTTTCCAGTTGTGCGGTTCTTCGACTGACCTGCTGTTCCAGGTCATGTGAGTATCGGGCCAGTTTTTCCTTGGCGATTTCCAGGTCTTTCTGGGTCCGGTTTTTTTCCGTGACATCCACACTCACTGCCAGGGACCGGACCACCTGGCCCGTCTCGTCCCGCACACCATAGCAGGAAAGCAGAATGTCCATGCTATTTCCATTTTTCTTTACATAGGCATAGGGCACATCTTTGCAGAACCCGGTGGTGAAAAAACGGGGAAAAATTTCCGACAAAGCCAGTTTTCTGGATTCCGGCGTGAAAAAGTCCGTCAAATGCCGGCCGATCACCTCGCTTCGGTCATATCCCATGACATCCACCCAGTGATCGGAAACCCGGATAATTTTGCCGCTGGTATCGATGGAATGCAGCATGATGGGCGTTTTATGGTAAATGTGTCGATATCGCTCCTCACTGATCCGCAGTTTTTCCTCAGCCGCCTTTCGCTGGCTGATCTCTTTGGCTGCCTGTTGATAAAGGAAAAAAACCAGAATCCCCGCCAGACAGGAAATGAAAATGACCCCCGGACCGATCCCTTTGATGAACGGCGCGGACAGCTGCTTTTCAATCATTTTTTTGTTTTTAAGTGAGACCACCTGCCAAAGGGGATAATCCGGCACCGGAAAAGAGGTAAATAGATATTCCTGGTGGTTTTGATCCAGGATCCGGTTGCCGGTGTCCGTTCGACGGAAACCGGACCATTCCCAGGGCCCGTTGCCGAATTGACGTGAATTGACTATCCGGTCCTTGGTATCATCGTCCAGGGGCCACAGCAGGTTGAACCGATACCGGGGGTGGTTGCTGATGAAAATGATGCCGTCCGGGCTCACAAAGAAAAGCAGATGCTCCGGATTGGAAAACAGGGTGGTTTCCAGAAATTCAATGGAGGTCTTTATCACAACCACGCCGATGATTTCCTGGATTTCCGGATGATATACCGGGTGGCTGTAATACACCCCCCGTTTTCGGGAGGTGACGCCAAGGGCAAGATAACTGCCGGGCTGCCCCTGGATGGCGGATTTGAAATAGGGTCTGAAAGAAAAATCATTTCCCACAAAACTGTCGGATTGATTCCGGTTGCTCGAACAGATGGTGGTGCCCGCCATATCCATCAGATAACTGACATCCAGTTCCAGGGAGCGGGTAAATATGTCCAGAATCTGGTTGGCCCTGTAAATGGTTTCCAGATTTGTATCGGCAAGAACGGTTCCCAGTTCCTTGATACGGGACAGCGCACGAACGGATTTGATATGTTCAGACAGATAGGTTGCCAGCTGGTCGGTCAAAAGTTTTTGTTGCGCAAACGCCTGGGTCTCCGCGGACTGAAAGGCGGCTTTTTGAAAAGAATAGTAATACAGCCATCCTCCCGTGGATACGGCTAAAAAAGCAAAAATTGCCAGAATCAATATGATCAGACGCAGTCGCATCCTTTATTTATAGACAGAAATGCCTACTATTTTCAATTGAGAATATTTCAGGTATTGATTAAGATGGTTCATGAAAGGAGATCAACCATGCCGACCATTACGTTCAATGCGTTTTCTTTTTTACAAAAAAAGCTCAAGCAGAAAGATCTGCCCTTTACAAACGTGTCTTTGACCATTTCCGACGGCACCACCGCTGAAATGCTGATGCATCAGATGCGGCTGACCCGTGAGGATGTGGAGGTGGTGTTCGTGAACGGCCGCGTAAAGCCCTTGTCTACCGTTCTTTCGGATCAGGACCGGGTGGCATTTGTTCCCCATGGAACACCCGGACCCTACCGGGTGCTTCTGGGATTCAAAAACAAACGCCATGCCTGACAACGCAGATACCGTTCGGACGTTTGTCGCGATTGTGCTGCCGGATCCTGTCAAACAGTTTTTAGCGGATATCCAGGCTGAACTCAAATATGCCGGGCTGACCGCTGCCTGGCCCGCCCCGGACAATTTTCATCTGACGCTCAAGTTTCTGGGTCCGGTTCCCCGGAAAAAACTGGGATCCATCCAGTCTGCCATGGCAGATCTGTCCGGCACATATCCGGACCTGTCCCTGATGGTGAAAGGCTTGGGCGTTTTTCCGAACATTAAAAATGCCAGGATCGTCTGGAGCGGCATCCAGGGTCAGACCCGGCGGTTGAGCCGGCTTGTGACAGATCTGGACACAGCGCTGCAGACCGTCGGGATCCCCGGGCAAACCCGGCCGTTTTTTCCCCATATCACCCTTGCACGGATCAAGAAACCGGTGTCCTCCCGCACGATGATGCCGTTGATCAAACGATTTGAAAACAACGCGTCCGTCGATTTTCCAGTGAACCATCTCGTTTTTTACAAAAGCCGCCTGACATCACACGGGGCGATTCATTCTTCATTGTTTCAAATCAGCGTTTCCAGGTTCAGATACGTTTCCATATGATTTTTCAGCCGGTCGTAATCTCTGTCTTTTTCAATGGCGGCATCGACACTGAAATCCGTCTGAAGATCCAGCCCGATCAGAGAAAACCAGTTTTTGATAATGGCATTGAAATCAAAAAAACCGTGAACATATGTCCCGGCCACGTGCCCGTTCTTTGCCACGCACCCGTCGGTTTCCTGAACCGCAATGCCGTTTCTGGAGATAATACGGACAAACGGGGTGCCGCCGGAAAGACGGGTGGTTCCCATGTGAATTTCATATCCTCTGCCATAGGCCTGTTCCCATGTGAATTCGCTTAACGTGGTGGTTTTCGGGGATTGCAGCACGGTTTGTACCGGCAGCAGTCCCAGCCCTCTTGTCTGACCGGGGTCGCCTTCCAGACCCTCGGGGTCTTCGACCCATTGCCCCAGCATCTGGTATCCCCCGCAGATTCCCAGAATATGTCCGCCGGTCTGTACATAGGCGGTCAACGCATTTTCAAACCGCTCCATCACCCAGGCCAGATCTTTTCGGGTGTTTTTGGAACCGGGTATGATAATGGCGGCAAATCGGCGCAGGTGTTCCGGAGAATCAATGAACACCGTCTGCAGGCCTTTAAGTCGGGTCAGGGCGTGAAAATCGGTGAAATTGGCAATATGGGGCAGTCTCAGAATGGCAATGGCGGGAAGGTCTTTTTTCAACGCGTTGAAAGGATGTGTTTTTTCAATTTCAACCGAATCTTCGGCATCAATTTTGAAATGGGAATACCAGGGCAATACCCCTAAAACCGGTTTTCCCGTGTTCTGTTCAATCCAGGCCACCCCTTGTTTGAACAGGTCGATATCCCCTCTGAACCGGTTGATGATGATCCCTTTTACCCTGTCACGGAACCGGGGAGGCAGGCAGGCCAGAGTGCCCACCACCTGGGCGAACACCCCGCCCCGGTGAATGTCGGCCGTCAGGAAGACATCGGCATTGGCATATTCTGCCATGGGAAAATTGACAATGTCCGTGTCCATCAGGTTCACTTCCGCACAGGAGCCGGCGCCTTCCAGAACGATGCGGTCATATTCAGCCGCCAGGGCGTCAAAGGCCTGACACGCCTTTTCAAAATAAAAGGTTTTGCAGGTATGATAGTCCATGGCGGTGTGATTACCGTGAACCCGCCCGTTCAGGACGACCTGGGACTGCTTGTCTCCAAACGGTTTCAGCAGGATGGGATTCATGTGAACATGCGGGGCGATGCGGGCCGCTTCCGCCTGAACAATCTGTGCCCGGCCGATCTCCAGGCCTTCCGGCGTGATGCCGGAATTGTTGGACATGTTCTGGGCCTTGAACGGCGCCACCCGCTGACCGTTATCTTTCAGATACCGGCAGATGCCCGCAGCGATGATGCTTTTCCCCACATCCGAGCCGGTGCCCAGAACGGCGATATGCGGCCTGTTCATTTTTCAATGCCTTTGCGGGCGGTGACACCCTGATCAAAATAATGTTTGATCTCCGTCATTTCCGTAACCAGGTCCGCACGGGCCATCACAGCAGGGGACGCCCCCCTGCCGGTGATCACCAGTTCCACGTGGTCGGCTTTTTTATCCATCAGGGCCAGCAGTTCCGCTTCAGAGATCAGCCGGCAGGTCACCGCCACATTGCCTTCATCCACGATCACCAGGTCATGCGTCTTGTCTCGCAGTATTTTGCATAACCGCTCATATCCGTTTCTGGCGGCGGCTTTTTCCTGTTCCGACGGCACACCTCTGACAAACTTGCCCATGCCGAACTGTTCCACCGTGATATTTTCAAACCGTGACAGGCTTTTGATCTCTGAATAATCCCCCTGTTTGAGAAACTGTCCCACAAACACCTGAAGCCCGGCGCCGGCACCGCGGAGTGCCAGCCCCAGCGCAGCCGTGGTTTTCCCTTTTCCGTTTCCCGTATATACCTGTATGTATCCTTTCATCATCCCTCCTGATTTTTCATCCCGATCTGTGTTGCCGGTGAATCTGATGTGACGGCATATTTTTTAGTATCTCCCCTGGGTGTGAAAATAAAATCCATATATTCGACCGTTGAACTGGATCCGACAAACAAAACCGTCTGCATGCCGATGTCAGCGGTGTGCTGTTGATCCCGCCGGGTAAACACAATGTACTGATTTTCCCGCATGGCTCGGGGGGCACGGCCACAGGCACAACGTTTTTCCGGTGGGTCAGATTCAGCTCCTGGGCCCGGGCGTTGTCATAAAAGCGGGTGGGAAGATTCAGGGTTTCACGTGAAACATGTGCGGTCTGCCAGTCGCAGAACACCTGGGGACAACCAGATGGGGAATCGTCTGTCCACTGACCGGAGATCAGCGGTCGGACCAGGTTCAGCAGAATAGCGATGCTGGCGCCAAATGAGGCACCGGCAGAAAAAAACAGCCCTA
>JAABTO010000117.1 GCA_011389835.1 Desulfotignum sp.
CATCAGATTCAGAAATCCAGGCTCTTTTTTCCCCTGTGCCGGGTGATCGACCCGGTGGAGTGTCAACGGGATGGAAAACCGGGAAAGTGCGGTCTGCATGACATCCGGATCTCCCAGGACCACAGGGACACAAACGTTGTGAAGTTCATGGCTGTGCAGGGCTTTCACCAGGATTTCCGGGCCGATGCCCAGGGGGTCTCCCATGGTGATACCGATGACCGGCCTGTCAGGACAATCGTGTTTCTGTGTTGAGGAAAATGGCATGATATTTTGAATAATCAGGTTAATTTTTAAATGTGGACTATACTACCGACCAATCAAATTGTAAATATGCAAGACCATTTATGAAAATCACAATTAAAGTTGTGAAACCCTTGATATGCTGGCATGGAGAAGGAAAATTGTGTTTTGTTTAAATTAATCAGAAAATCAAAGAAAATCAAAGAAAACCGAAGAAAAAAAAATTGAATGATTTTTTGAATTTGCCTTGAACCCTGAATTTACCTGAAAAAATAACGGGTTGTAAAAGTGGTTGTAATTTTTGAGAAAACATTTGTTTCACAAAAAAATATCATTTTATTTCAAATAGTTGCATAAATATGCCAGCAAGAATTCTCACATATTCCTAACATGAATGATCCGGTTTGACCGCAGACAGATATTTCAATAAAAAAACGCATGCTTTTTTTAAGAGCTGCAATTTTCAGTAAGCGCCGTTGATTTCAGTACCATTCTTTTTCGTTGTTGGAAATGTCAATGTTGTTGAGCAGAAAGGACTGTTTGAGCCAAACCATGGATAAATTCTGGGCACAGGTCAAATCTCAAATCAAGAAAACCATTCCGGATCACAGTTACAGGATGTGGGTCGACCCGTTAGAAGTCCTGACATTTCAGGAAGGCCGACTGTGTCTGTCCACCCCCAATGAATTTTTTATCAAACGGTTGAAGGACAATTATCTGAGTTTGTTTGAACAAGAGTTTCTCAAGCTGGGACATTCGGTCCGCATCGAGTTCAAATCAACAGTGCCCAGAAAACAGTCCTGTTATCCCGTCAATGGTGCGGGCAACACAGAAAATTGCGGAAACAGGGATGTGATTCAGGCCTGTCTGCCGGGATTCGATCCAAAGTTCCATGGCGGCAGGCTGCTTAAAAAAGGGTATACGTTTGATGATTTCGTGGTCGGGGATAATTCCAGTTTTGCCTATTCCGCGTCCCTGTGTCTGGCCCAGGGCAAGATGAACGGGGCCGGCATGCTCTATCTTCTGGGGAAAACCGGTCTGGGGAAAAGCCATTTGTCCCAGGCGGTGGGACACCATGTCATTGCCCATAAAAAGGCCTTGCGTGTGTATTATGTGACAGCGGAAGACTTTACCAATGAAATGATTTTTGCACTCAGGGACAACACCATTGATACGTTCAAGAAAAAATACCGCAAAAAGTGTGAGGTGCTGATTTTAGAAGACATTCATTTTCTGGCCGGGAAAAATGCCATTCAAAAGGAACTGGCCGTGACCCTGGATTACCTGCTGGATGCGGACCGGAAAATCATATTTTCCGGTTGTGACCTGCCCGATGATATTCCCAAACTCGATGAGCAGCTCAAATCCCGTCTGACCATGGGCCTGGTAACGGAAATCAAGGCACCGGATTTTAAAACCCGGGTGAAGATTCTAAGAAAGAAAGCAAAAAACTTCGACTGCCTGATTCCGGCCCCGGTCACGGAATATATCGCCCAGGAATTATGTGACAATGTGCGACAGCTGGAAAGCGGTCTTTTCGGTGTGGCTGCCAAAGGGCAACTGCTGGGACGTCATATTGATATTGAGCTGGCAAAAAGCGTGCTGGCCAATATCCGAAAACAGCAGAAGCGCATCACCATTGACGGTATCAAGAAACTGATTTGCCAGGAATACGATATCACAGAAAAGGATCTGGTTTCAAAATCCCGGAAAAAGCAGATTGTCAAACCCCGTCAGGTGGCCATCTTTTTGTCCAGAAAATACACGGACCAGCCCATCAAGAAAATCGGCTCCAGTTTCAAACGGTACCATGCCACTGCCATTTATTCGGTAAATGCCGTTGAAAAGGAACTTCGGCACAAAGGGGTGCTGTATGAACAGGTCCGGTATCTGTCCAAAAAAATAGAATCAGGTAAATTTTAAATGGGCATGGATGATGCCGTTTACCGTTTGTTGAAACACCGGCTGGGTGAGAAATATATTACCCGAAACCCGGAAGATCGGGTATGCTACTCCTATGATGCGGCCCCTGGTCAATCCTTTCTGCCGGATGCCGTGGTGTTCCCGGGAACACAAGCACAAGTGGCGGACATCATGCGTCTGGCCTGGGAAAAACGGATTCCCGTGATTCCCCGGGGCAGCGGTTCCGGTATGACCGGGGGCGCGGTTCCGGTCAAAGGCGGACTGGTCATGGCCCTTACCCGCATGAACCGGATCCTTGGGATCGACACAGACAATTTCATTGCCACGGTGGAACCCGGCGTGATTGTGGCCGATCTCCATGCCGCCGTGGAAAAGCAGGGGCTGTTTTACCCGCCGGATCCGGCCAGCTCAGCGGTGTGCACCATCGGCGGCAATGTCGGGGAATGCGCCGGGGGTCCCAGGGCCGTGAAATACGGTGTGACAAGGGATTACGTGCTGGGTCTTCAGGCGGTTTTGCCCGACGGGGACATCATCCGTACCGGGGTCTGTACGGCCAAGGGGGTGGCCGGGTATGACCTGACCCGTTTGATCGTGGGGTCTGAGGGCACTTTGGCCGTTGTCACCCGGATCACGCTGAGACTGCTGCCCAAACCCGCGTATGTGGCGACCCTGGCCGTGTGTTTTGACGACATGGTCACAGCGGCCCGGGCTGTTTCCGGTATCATGCGCCGGGCCGTGATCCCCCGGTGTGTGGAATATCTGGATGAGGCCTCTTTGTCACTGGTCAGGAATCAGCTGCAGTTTGACCTGCCGGCACAGGCCAGGGCCCTTCTGATCCTCGAACTGGATGGGGATGAGGCGCTGGTGAAAACCCAGACCGAACAGATCCGGGTTTTCTGTTCCCAGGCAGGTGCCCTGGATATTTTGACGGCCGGTGACCCGGTCCAGGCGGCGGCCCTGTGGGAAGCCAGAAAAGCGCTTTCTCCCGTGCTGTATAAAATCGCCAGCCAAAAATTGAACGAAGACATTGTGGTGCCCATATCCAAAATTCCCGACATGGTGTCACGCATCAAGACTATTCAGCAGGAATCCGGTTTGACCGTTGTCAGCTTCGGTCATGCCGGAGACGGCAATATCCATTGCAACATCATGTATGACAAGGCCGATGAGACCCAGGCGGCACAGGCCCGGAAAGCATTGGACAAACTGTTTGCCCAAACCCTGGCGCTGGGCGGAACCATTACAGGGGAACACGGGGTGGGGCTGACCAAAAAAGCCTATCTTTCCTGGGAAATCGGTGATAGAGAACAATCCATCATGAAGCAGATCAAAGCGGTGTTCGATCCCCGGCAGATTCTGAATCCAGGCAAGATTTTTTCCTAATGGGGTTTGGGTGCATATTCATTGTGAATCAGCAGTTTTTCAAACAGACCAATCTTGGGATGGATACTGTGCATCAGGCAGCACTGGATTGAAACCGCGCAATAGGTATGACACATCCGGTTGGTTTTGGTGAATTCCCCGAAACACTCGGGTGTGTCCAAGGAATCGGTTTTTTCTTGATCAAAGTCGGTCATTATGTCGGCACCATCCTGTATCTGCGGTTCGTTTCTGATTTTTGAACGCCCGGTATATGTAAAGCAAAAAAAATTATTGGTCAACCCTTAAATTGGATGACGGCAACGTGACCATGGATTCCAGTTTTTCAACCAGAACCGTCAGGCTCTGTTTCTGATGGGCGCAGACACAGACCCCCTGATTCAACAGCCATGGATTGTCAAACGAATCAAGATCCACCAGATCCATTTTATTGAACACATACAGCACCGGGATTTTGTCCAGATCCAGCCGGCTGAGGATTTTTTCCACCGATTCCTTCTGCTGCATATAGCGGGGGTTGCTGATGTCGATCACATGAAGAAGGATATCCGCTTCGGCCAGCTCTTCCAACGTGGCGTGAAACGCCTCCAGCAGTTCTTTGGGCAGATGCTGGATAAACCCCACGGTATCGGTGATGATCACTTCCGTATCCGCGGGGAACCGCAACCGCCGGGAAGAGGGGTCCAGCGTGGCGAACAGCCGGTCCGCCGCAATGATATCGCTCTGGGTCAGGGCGTTGAGTAATGTGGATTTTCCCGCGTTGGTATATCCCACAATCGAAATGACCGGAATATTTTTCTGCCGGCGCTTTGCTTTCTGCTGATGCCGCTGTTTCCGGATTTTTGCAATTTCCTTTTTCAGCCGCGTGATCCGGTCCCTGACCCGGCGCCGGTTGATTTCCAGTTTGGTTTCACCCGGCCCCCGGCCCCCGATACCGCCGGTCAACCGTGACATGGCCGTGTTTTTGGTGATGAGCCGGGGAAGCAGATATTCCAGCTGCGCCAGTTCCACCTGAAACTTTCCTTCTCTGGACTTGGCCTGTTTGGCAAAGATATCCAGAATCAACTGGGTCCGGTCGATGACCTTCATTTCCACAAAATCGGTGATGGACCTGATCTGGGACGGAGACAGTTCCCGGTCAAAGACCAGCATGGTGGCATGGTTCTGGATGGCCCGGATCACCAGGGACGACAGCTTGCCTTTTCCCACCACAAATTTGGGGTCGATGTTTTTTCTGTGCTGAATCGCGGTACCGGTCACGGTGATCCGGCTGGTTTTGCACAATTCTTTGAGTTCTTCCATGGATGCATGGGTTGCGCTGCTGTCCTGGGTGGCCGCATTGATGAGAAACGCGTTTTCCAGGCCGGATGCGGGTTTGTGCAGGGCGTTTTTTCTGGAAAGCTCCGCTTCCAGGGCCTGGATTTGAGACAGACAGTCATTGCTCAGATCAGACACAGAGGCTTTGGGCAGTACCTGATAGGGTTCCCGGGTTTCATCCGGGAGCACGTGACCGGAATACACCGGACCGGGCCGGCCGTCAGGGGTGAGGCACACCGCAGTGATATAATCCAGACGGAGCAGGGCCAGGTCGGTGAGGTCATCCCGGGTCAGGGACTCATCTTTTAAATGGGTGTGCACGCACCGAAGGCCTTTGAGACGGCCCGGCGTGGCCATGTGATCCGGCGTGACCGGAATGACGATGCGCTGGGAGTCACCGGCGATCACACAGACGATTTTTCCGTTCCGGTCCACCAGCAGCCCGATCTGGCGGCGGATCTCATGGCTGATCTCCGCCAGTTCCACGGCAATGTCAGGGGTGATGATATATTCCGGAGGGGATTTGAGTGTGTACAGGTTTTCAATGCGTTTGAGCTGGGTATTGCGAAGGCCTGCCAGGTTGCCGAAGACGTGTTTGTTCATTGAAATTCCTGATAGCTGTCCGGCGCCAGTTCCTCAAACCGGGTATATTGTTCATGAAAATGCATCGGAGCGGTACCTACGGCGCCGTTCCGGTTTTTGGCCACAATGATTTCCGCTGTCCCTTTTTTGGGATTGTCCGGTTCCTTGTGGTAGACTTCATCCCGGTAGATGAACGCGACGATATCGGCATCCTGTTCCAGTGCCCCGGATTCCCTGAGATCTGACATCATGGGCCGTTTGTCGCTTCTTTGTTCCAGCATCCGGTTGAGCTGGGACAGGGCCATGACCGGAATGTTCAATTCCTTGGCCAGGGATTTGAGCCCCCGGGAGATTTCCGCGATCTCCAGGTCCCGCCGCTCGGAATGGATCGGGGATTTCATCAACTGAAGGTAATCGATAATGACCAATCCGAGTTCTCCATGCTTTTGAAACAGTTTTCTGGTTTTGGCCCGGACATCCATCACCGAGATATTGGGGGTGTCGTCGATGAAAATGGGCAGTTCATTGAGGGTGCTGGCGGCATCCGTTACATTCTGCCAGTCTTCCTGGCTGATGAACCCGGTGCGAAGCCGGTTGGAATCAATGCGGGCTTCAGCGGTCAGAAGCCGCATGGAAAGCTGTTCATTGGACATTTCCAGGGAAAAAAGCGCCACGGGTTTCTGTTCTTCCATGGCCACGTTTCTGGCAATGTTCAGGGCAAATGCGGTTTTTCCCATACTCGGCCGGGCCGCCAGAATGATCAGGTCAGATTTCTGAAGCCCGGACGTGATTTTGTTGAGCCGTATATATCCGGTGGAAAGCCCGGAAAGCCCCCCGTCTTTGCCCTGCTGCTCCTCCAGGTGATCGATGTTGATATTGATCAATTCACCGATGGGCCTGAACGCGCCCCCGGATTTTTTTTCAGAAATCTGAAATATGGTGGATTCGGCAAAGTCAATGGTATTGACCACATCTCCCCGGTCTTCCAGGCACCGCTGGATGATCTTTGATGCGGCATCGATCATGACACGCAACGATGCCTTGCCCTGAATGATCCGGGCATAATGCACGGCATTCACCGCCATGGGTGCGGCATCGGAAATGGATGCCAGATAGGCGGCTCCGCCGATGCTTTCCAGTTCATCTTTTTGTTTCAGGGCATGGGCCACCGTGACCAGGTCCGCCGGTTCCTCCTGGGAGGCCAGATTCAGGATGGCCCGGAATATTTTTTTATGCGCCCCTTTGTAAAAATCGTCCGGGGTCAGGATATCGGTGATGTCGAGCAGCACATCATTGTTAATGAAGATGGCGCTCAACAGAGAGGCTTCCGCGTCCAGATCATGGGGCGGTGTCCGGTCCAGCAGGGGGTCGGATTTTCTGGATTGTTTCAGGGGCACAGGGGTTCCAGCAAGTTGGCTGCCTGTGGGACCTGATTTTTCAAATCCCACAGGCAAAGGGTTGTTTAATTGTCCTGTTTTTCTTCTGCTTCTACGATCACGGTGATTTCAGGTTCCACATCCTTGTAGAGCCGGATGGGTACTTTGTATTCACCGGTTTCCTTGATGGGTTCCGCCAGAAGAATGGCACGGCGTTCCACCTCGATGTTCTGGCTGTTCAAAGATTCCTTGATATCATGGGTGGTGATGGAGCCGTAAAGATAGATTTCTTCCCGCACCTTGGCTTTGAGTTTGCAGGTCACGCCTTTGATTTTATCCGCCATTTCCTCGGCCAGTTTTTTCTCTTTGGCGATCTGCAGCTGCAGTTTGGCCCGGGCCTGTTCCATGACCCTTCGGTTCTGCGGGGTGGCCAGCATGGCCTTTCCCTGGGGAAGCAGATAATTGCGGCCGTATCCCGGCGCAACCTCGCACTCCGTGCCTGCAATTCCCAGAGTATCAATGGTTTCTTTCAATATGACTTTCATGTAAAACCTCCAAAAGGTCAGCGTTGCTTCACTTTTTTTGTGTTTCCAGTTTCCTGAAGTTGATCCAGTTGTCAAAGAATCCCAGTCCGATGACCAGAATGAGAAAGTAGATCTGCACGGCAATCAGGCCGTAGCAGAAAACCTTCAGAAAGGTCGGGGATTCCTTTTTCTGAAAATAAAATGATATTACAGCAATTCCTTGAAAAAAATAAATCAACAACAAAATGATCAGACAGTTGATGACCACATACTTGACGGATCCCACCGGCAGTGCCAGCAGCACGCCCAGGCCGATCGCCGCCCAGACAAGTGAATCAGGTGCCCTGAAACGGTTCAGTGCCGCCATGTTTTTGAGCTGGATGCCGATCCGGGCCAGCAGTCTTTTGATGATCAGGACATTGAGCCAGACCGTGGTCATGTACGAGACAATGAACATTCCGGGCATGACCACCACAAAAGCGGCATTCAGGGCATCGATCTGTTGTTTTTCAATGCCCATGTCCGTGTATAACGCAGATGTCAGTTCCAGGTACTGGGAAATATAACCTTGAATCATTTCCCCGATCCCCTGTGCCTGAAAAACGGCATATACCCCGAATGCAGCCAGTGATACACCAAGCACGCCGGTGACAGTGAATATCATTGTTTTTTCGATGCCGCAGTGCTTTTCAATGCATTCTCCCAGAAACAATCCGGTCATGAGCAATGCCCCGAAATAAAGGGTATCAAAGGCAACGCCCCGGCTTATCACCAGAAGCACCAGAAAACTGGCCAGGGCAATGATACCCCCGCTGTTTCTGCCCAGTTTCAGGCGAAAATACAGCACGGGCAACGGCAGCAAGAGCAGCGCAAACACCCCGAGCAGCGGAAACGTGTAACTGACGGCAAATGTCAGGATACACAGACCGGTTCCCAGAACAATGTCCTTGATGGCGGATGGATGCACGATGGCGGGGGGCACTTTGGAACGACTCCGGTGGTCTGATGCTTATTGCGGGGGTCTGCCCACAAACGGAAGCAACGCGATCTGCCGGGCCTGTTTGATGGCCAGAGACAGCTTGCGCTGGTGTTTGGCACAGGTGCCCGTGATCCGCCTGGGAATGATTTTTCCGCGTTCCGTAATGAACTGCTTCAAGTTTTTGCTGTTTTTGTAATCAATTACCATATCGTTGTCCACACAGAACCGGCAGATTTTGCGGCGCTGGTAAAATCTGTTTTTGGCTCCACCTCTTTGGGCCTGGTCTCTATACATAATCAGTATCCTTTCGTCCTGAATTTAATTCTGGTCGTCTGTGACGGTTTCACCGGACTCTTCCGAGTCGGTTGAATCCGTATCCGAGTCACCGGTGTCGTCATCTGTTTTAGAATCAGTCGTTTCTTCGGCTTCCTGGGGGGCAGCTGCCTGCGCCCTTGCCGCTTCAGCATCCTGGGCCTCTTTGGCCAGCGATTCCGCGGTCTCATCCGTGGAAAGAAGGATGGTCATGTATTTCATGACATCGTCACTGAGTTTCAGAATTCTTTCAAGTTCCTTGACCAGGTCCCCGGTGCCGCCGTAGGTCAGGCAGAAATAGTGACCCCGCAGCTTTTTATTGATTTCATAGGCCAGTTTTTTGCTGCCCCAGTCATCAACATCCAAAAGAATACCATTTTCTCTGGCAATGATATTTCTGACTTTATCAAGCAGGTCGGTGCGTGCCTGGTCCTGAAGATCAGGGTCAGAAATAATGACGCTTTCGTACTTCCTCATTTCATCTCCTTGCGGATATAAAGCCCCGGTTTATCCCGGAGCAAGGATTAAAACAAATCAACACCTGCCGTTCAGGTGTTCATTAAAACTATTTTATATATCATTCCAAGGGTCCAGGGTCAAGCTGAAAATAGATGGGATTCACGGGATATAATGTTGACAGCTGGGACGGATGTGTTTTGGCAGCAGACTCAGTTTTCTGTTTGATCAAGTCAACCCAATCCGAAGACTGTCAATCTGTGCGGGGGTGTGCTATCCTCTTAAATGACAAAATCACACAAGCCAGTTTTATGACAACCAACCACTAAACATTAATGAGGATTCAATCTTGTTCAAGCCAAACTATTCATTTGAAAAGCGCCAGAAAGAGATGGCAAAGAAAAAGAAAAAAGAAGAAAAAAGGCAGCGCAAACTGGAGAAAAAAAACAATCCTGACGAGAAAAATGAGAACACATCTCCTGGTGAAGATTGACCTGTTTGCTCAAAACGGGTGCAGCTGTGAATCGCGGGTTGCCGTCAAGAATTTCTCTGCATTATTATTTTATCCGGTTTTCTCTATCCCTTGCTATTTATATATGGTTGTGGCATCTATTGGGTTTTAATACGCAAAACCGATGTTCAAGATCTGTGTGAAAGGATAAGACAACCATGGAGCAACGGTACAACCCTGCCGATGTGGAGCCCAAATGGCAGGCATACTGGAAAGACCGGGGGCTTTTCAAGGTCACGGAAGACCCGTCAAAGGAAAAATATTACCTGCTGGAGATGTTTCCCTACCCGTCGGGAAAAATTCATATCGGTCATGTGCGCAATTACACCATCGGGGACGTGGTGGTGCGGTACAAACGGATGCAGGGATACAACGTGCTGCATCCCATGGGATGGGACGCATTCGGCATGCCCGCGGAAAACGCGGCCATCGACAACAACACCCACCCGGCGGCCTGGACGTATGAGAATATCCGCACCATGCGGGCCCAGCTCAAGAAAATGGGATTTTCCTATGACTGGGACCGGGAGATCGCCACCTGCCGGCCTGAATATTATAAATGGGAGCAGTGGCTGTTTTTGAAGATGCTGGAAAACGGCATGGCCTACCGCAGGGAATC
>JAABTO010000381.1 GCA_011389835.1 Desulfotignum sp.
GGTATCTGCATCGGACCGGGTATCCGGATCCACAGAGATGTTTTCCACGATGCCCAGATCGCCCAGAATCATATACATGCACGGAATGACCAGCAGCACCATGGTGGTGCTGGTCATCAGCCCGAAGGAGGTGCTGATGACCAGCGGTACCAGGATCTGGGCCTGGAGACTTTTTTCAAGCAGCAGAGGCAGCAGTCCGGCTATGGTGGTGAAAGAGGTGAGCAGCACCGCCCGGAACCGGTCCTGGCTGGCCCGGGCTGCGGCCTCATAAATGGATTTGCCCTGTTTTCTGGCATTTTTTAAAAACAGCACCAGCAATATGGAATCATTGACCACAATGCCCCCCAAAGCAATGAAACCCAGCAGGCTGGGCATGGAAATGGGCACACCCATCAGACCGTGGCCCCAGATCACGCCGATGAGGGAAAAAGGGATGGCCAGCATCACGATGACCGGCTCGGTAAAGGTTCTGAACTGAAAACTCAACAGAATAAAAATGCCGATAAACCCGAT
The DNA here is from genome assembly GCA_011389835.1 of Desulfotignum sp. Classification (GTDB taxonomy): domain Bacteria; phylum Desulfobacterota; class Desulfobacteria; order Desulfobacterales; family Desulfobacteraceae; genus Desulfotignum. Next base: position 514 of record JAABTO010000381.1, read on the forward strand.
CATCATGGAGCGGAACATCGATTTCTGGGCATAGGTGGTTTCTTCCAGAGACCCGGCAATGGTCAGCCGGATATCCGGATATGTTTCGGTAAATTCCGGTTGATAGGTGTTGTTGAACCGGGCCATCAATTCTTTGGTGTTGGCCAGGCGCGTATCCACATCCCCTCTCAGGGTCACGGCCCGCATGCCGTTGAACCGGGCGATTCTGGCCCAGTCCCGGTCCATTTCCCAGGTCATTACGGCAGGCAGGGGCACCCGGGTGCCGTCCGGGCGGATCAGATGGAAATCTTCCAGTTGTTGCAGACTGTTTTTGTCCATGTCCGCCAGCTGGACATCGATTTCATAGGCTTCAGGTCCCACCTGGATTTCATCGGCGGCAATGCCCTGGAATGCGGCCCGCAACTGACGGCCCACCTCGGCCGCATCCAATCCCATGCCATGGGCCCCGGGCTTGATTTTCATGCGCAGCTCGGGTTTTCCCGGCCGCAGGTCATCGGCCAGGTTCACCACCCCGTCAAACTGGTTGAACCAGGTTTTCAGGTCGGTTGCCGCCTGTTTCAGCCGGTCCAGATCCTTGCCCCGCAGGCGGATCTCAATGGGCCGTCCACCCGGGCCGAATCCGGGTTCGCTCAAGGTCAGGCTGACCACGTCCGGCAGATCACCGATCTGTTTGCGCCATTCCGCCAGGTACGCATCAATGGTGCCGGACCGTTTTTCCGCCGTGAGCAGGTCCACAAAAATGGTGGCCACATGGGGGCCGTTTTCAAAGGCCTCGGTATTGACGTTGAACTGGACATAGGTGTTTTCCACCAGATCCCGGCCGCCGGGCTGGGCAGAAGAAAACTGTTCGTTGGTGCGGGACAGGGCATCCAGGATCCGTGCCACCGTGTTTTCCGTGACGGGCAGCGGGGTCCCCTGGGGCATCAGCAACTGGGCCGTGACCAGATTCCCTTCCAGTTCGGGAAATCCCTGGAACTTGATTTTTCCGGATGCCACCATGCCCACGGACAGAATCAGCAGGCCGATCACCACGGTGACCACCAGATACCGCCAGATGAGCAGCACCTGGATGACCTGTCCCAGTACCCGGGTGCGGACCCAGTCAAAAAACCGGTCAAACGACCGGCGGAACCGGTTGGGCTGATTCGGGTCAAACTGGTGCATGGCATGGTTCAGGTGCCGGGGAAGAATCCAGAACGCTTCAATGAGGCTGACGGCCAGCACCAGGATCAGCATCATGGGCACCACCTTGAGGACCCGGCCGATCTGGCCCCCGATAAAGGCCAGGGGACCCAGAATGCAGATGGTGGTGATAAAAGATGAGATCACCCCGGCACCCACTTCCCTGACCCCGTCCACGGCTGCGGCCAGGGGGGGCTTGCCGGTCTGGCGGTGGGCCATGATGTTTTCCGCCAGCACAATGGCATCATCCATGAGCAGACCGATGGCCATGAGCATGCCCACCATGGTGAACATGTTGATGCTCAATCCCAGGTGGGGGACCAGGATAAAGGCCCCGAGAAAGGAAACCGGCAGGCCCATCACCACCCACAACGAGATCCGGATGTTGAAGAACAGCCACATAAAGGCAAACACCAGCAAAATTCCCTGGATCCCGTTTTTCACCAGCATGTTCAAACGGTCTGTGAGAATCTGTGTGTGGTCCTGGGTAAGGGTGAGGGTTAGCTGTGGAAACCGGTCCCGCTCTTCAGATATAAAGGCCTTGGCTTTTTTGGCCACCTGAACGGCATCCTGGGTCTTGGATTTTTCTATGGCCAGAAGGGCCTGGGGCTGCCCGTTCATCATGATTTTTTCTTCAGGAAATTCAAACAGGTCCGTCACGGTGGCGATGTCTTTGAGGCGGATTTCGCCGCCTTCGGGGGTGGCGAAAATCACCAGGTTCTCAAA
>JAABTO010000118.1 GCA_011389835.1 Desulfotignum sp.
TTGATCGGATTTACAGAATGAAACAGGGGCCTGGTGTCTGGTTGTCCAGAAGAAAACAGGCTATAATTTCAATTGACACACTCAATAAATAAAAAACAGGAGTTCACCATGTTCAAGACACCAAGTCATATCATGCTGGTCGATGATGAAAAAGATTTTGTTGAAATGCTTGGCCTGCGGCTCAAGGAAAACGGGGAAAACATCATTCCCGCCTATAATGGCAAAGAATGTCTGGAAACCCTGGAAAAAAAACCGATTGATGTTATTATTCTGGATGTTAAAATGCCGGGTATGGACGGTATTGAAACCTTAAAACAGATAAAGGCCCGGCACCCGCTGGTTGAAGTGATTCTGCTCACCGGGCACGGCACGATACAGTCGGCGGTGGAAGGCATGAAACTGGGCGCGTTTGATTTTCTGCTCAAGCCGGCTGATTTTAAGGAGTTGACTCAAAAACTCAACAAAGCCAGGGAACGTAAAAAAGAGCAGATGGAACGGATACAGAAAGCAGAAGCTGCCATGCTCCTGCGGCAGAGTAAACTTTAGGCGGATCGGCTGCCATATTTTCAAGCCGGGCATGGCCAACAAAACACGGGTGGATAAACCTGATATGACCGATGAAATCAATGTGCTGCTGGTGGATGATGAAGATGATTTCCGCCAGATTCTGGCCAAACGTCTCACCCGCCGGGGGATGCATGTCCGCCAGGCGGACCGGGGGCAAAAAGCCCTCCAGATGCTGGAAGAGCAGCCGGCTGATATTGTCATTCTGGACTTTAAAATGCCGGGCATGGGCGGTCTTGAATGCCTGAGAAAAATTAAAAAAATGCCGGGCATGACCGAAGTGATCCTGCTCACCGGTCATGCGGATATCTATTTTGGCGTGGAAGGCATCAAAGCAGGGGCGTTTGACTATCTGGCCAAACCGGTGGAACTGGATCACCTGATCCGTAAAATCAAACAGGCCCATCACAAGATTAAACGCCTGATCGCAGAAAAGGAGGCGGCCGCTTTCAAAGAGCGGGTCAAACGGCAGATGGTGGTGGCTGAACGGCTGGCCGCCCTGGGCACCATGGCCAGCGGGGTGGCCCATGAAATCAACAATCCCCTGGCGGTGATCCAGGATGCTGCCGGATGGCTTCAACAGATTCTGGAAAAACCGGAAATGCAGGACATGCCGCGCAAGAACGATTTTCAAAAAGGGTTGGAACGGATTCACAATGCCGTGACAAGGGCAGGTAAAATCACCCAGCAGCTGTTACAGGCCGTTAAAACCCAGTCTACTGAAACGGTTGACCCTTCCACCTTTGTAGAGGTGGACCTGACCAAACTGGTCAATGAAGCCATTTCTCTGGTGGAACCGGAAGCGGCCATGAAACAGGTGACCATCGAACTGGAAAGTGAGGATCCGCAGCCGTCGGCCTGGAGCGATCCCCTGCAGCTGCTTCAGGTCCTGCTCAACCTGCTGACCAATTCGGTCCATGCAACCCATGAAGGGGGCCGGATCATCGTCAGTTTGAAAGTTTCTCTGGAAGAGGTGAAAATCATTGTCAAGGACAACGGCTGCGGTATTTCCAAAGAAAACCTTTCCCGGATGTTCGAGCCTTTTTTCACCACCAAGGACGCGGACCAGGGAACCGGTATGGGACTCTATGTCTCCTGGGGTATTATTACCAGCCTGGGGGGATTGATCTCCGTGGAAAGCGAACTCAATCAGGGAACCACATTTACCATCTCCCTGCCGGGAAACAACGGGACAAAGGAAACATGACTGAAGAAAAACAGGATCGGGTATCAGACGAGGGAACAGATTCCAGAAAAAACGACCGGATAAGGCTGCTGCTGGTGGATGATGAAGTCGCTTACGCAGATGTGCTCTCCAACCGGCTCGGCAAGCGGGGATTTGAAGTACACAAAGCCTATACCAGCCCGGAAGCGCTCCTGCTTCTGCGCACCCAGACGTTTGATGTGGCGGTTCTGGATCTGAAGATGCCGGATATGGACGGCATCGAGGTGCTTAAAATCGCCAAGAAGGAAGATCCCGGCCTTCAGGTGATCATGCTCACCGGTCATGGCTCTGCCACAGCCTGTGAACAGGGGCTGGCACTCGGGGCTTTCGACTATCTCATGAAACCGTGTGAACTGGATACGCTGGTAGAAAAAATCCATGAAGCGTTTGAACAGAGACCGGCAGCACAAACCGATCCGGATGCCTGAATTTTATTTTCACCCTGTGTCGGATTTTTTTACAACATGATAACATCATCACTTTTTTTTATCCGCTGCCTGATATCCGGAACTGATCAACAGCCCTGAATCGCTCATTTTCCAGGCGACTGCGTTCAACAAAAAAATTGGCACACACGTTGCATTACCTTTTTTGCATATTGAGTTGCATGCAATGTAACGCAGTTACCACAAAGGAGGTTTTTCGATGCCGATTACAAATGTATTGATCATAGACGATGAGAAACGATTTTTACAAACCACCCAAAAACTTTTGGAAAAGCAGGGTTATACAGTCTATACCGCTACCGACGGCTTAAGCGGTATCACCCGGTTAAAAGTCAAGCGCATCGATGTGGTGATCCTTGACGTAAAAATGCCGGGCATGGACGGCGTCGAGGTTCTGCGGAAAATCAAGGCAGATTTTCCGCTGGTGGAAGTTGTCATGCTCACGGGGCATTCCACCGTGGAGAGTGCCATTGAAGGCCTTCAGCTGGGTGCGTTCGATTATCTGACCAAACCGTGCGATATTCCGGTTCTGATCCAAAAGATCGATGCGGCCGGTGATAAAAAGAAATCCGCTGAAGAAAAAATCAGGAAAGCCAAACTGGATCGCATCATCAGTCATCCTCTGGAACTTTTTTCAGAAGATGATTAAATTCGAAGATTCAGCAGTCGGCGCAAACAGATCCGGATGCCTAAATTTCACAGGCCTCCATGAGGTCACATACCTGTTTGAACACATCGGTGAGGCGTAAAATACCGACAATTTTTTCACCTCTGGTCACCAGCAGCGACTGTTTCTGTCCGACAACCATCTGGTGAATCGCGGTATTGATGGATTCATCCTCTTCAATATACTCCCCTTTGCCGGTTTTTTCCATGATATCCTTGACCTTTACGGCAGCTGCTTTGCGGCAGATATCATCAATGGGTTTTTGCCAAAGACCGTAAGTTTCCATGGAATTTCGAATGGCATCCACATCCACATGTAACAGGGCCAGGTTGTCCAGTTCATCCAGGCCTTTGTATTTAGGTTCCAGACTTCTGAGGACATCCAGTTGCGCCAGTTTACCCACGATCTGTTTTTTATCGTCAAACACCAGAACGGCCCGATGCTGATACCGGTTCCGGGCAAATTGATTCTGGGCCTCTTTCAACGCCTGAACAGCGTCGAACAGGGTGGCATCCTGCTGCACCGTGGCATAGTCGGCCAGCGGGATCATCATTTCCTTGACGGCCTTGGTCTCCATGTTTTGCCTCCTCTCATATGAAAATTCTATATTTTCAAAAAAATGAAAACGGGTTCCGGCTTTTGCCGGAACCCATTGTTTATTCAATATTTATGCGGGCCAGGGCAGCCACCGCCAGTACCCGAGAATCACCCAGAACCACAGCAGTGCGAAAGAGATCAGCAGGACAAAAAATCCGTGAATAAAGAAATCCTTCATGGTGATCAATTGTTCACCGGTTTCATAATCTTTGCTCAAGGCAAAGATGATGGCGTTGTTGGGGGTACCGATGACCAGCATATGGGCAAAGGAAGAGGCAAACGCGGTGGCCAGCCCGATCATGACGGGAGAGGCTTCGGCAATGGTTGCCATGGGCACGGCAATGGGACCGATGGCCGCCACGGTGGCACCGTCACTCATGAAATTGGTGAGCACCCCGGTAAACAGGGACACGGCAATGCTCAGACCGGCGGCGGAGCTGGTAAAAAATTCAGGCAGGTACAATATAAAGGTGTCGGCAATATACAGGGCTGCGCCTGTGGCTGCCAGCCCCACACCCATGGCACTGGCGGCGGCATACAACGCCACCACATCCCAGTGAATCGAATTGACCTCTTTCCACCGCAGAATGCCTAAAACGTTCAGGGCCACCAGGGCCAGAATCACGGGCCCGCCCATGCCGAACCGGTCGGAAAAAGCAGACCACATGAAAATCAGAATCACCAGAACCACGGCAGTCTTATACTCATCTGCGGTCATTTTACCGATCTTTTCCGCTTCCCGTTTGACCGCAACCGAAATATTCAGATTCTTGACCTGAACCTTTCTGTACATGACCAGATAGAAATACAGGCCAACGGCAATGGCTGCCACCGGCACAAACGGCAGGCCGTACATCACCCACTGGCCGAATGAGAGCGGAATGCCGTAATCCCCCAAAATGCCGATCATGATGGCATTTCGGCCCCCGGCTGCCGGAGACCCGGGTCCGCCCAGATTACAGGCATAGTTCAGGGTCAGCATCATCATGAGCACCAGGGCCTTGTCCTTGGCCACCCCGCCGGCTTTCATGGCCCCCATGTAAACCATCATGAAAAGCGGGGCAATAAACGCGATCAGGGCATGTTCAGACAAAAACGAGGCGGAGATGGCAATCATGGGGGCAAACAGAAGCGACATGCGCAGCAGCGATGTGGTGGGCCCCAGCAAAAGAATGCCGATACGCCGGTCCAGACCGGTTTTGGAGATCGCGGTGGCCATGGCCAGAACACCGAATATGAAAAACACCGCATCCTTGGCATAGGCCCGTGCCACCCCGTCGGGCGGCAGAATGTTGAAAAAATACATCAACACCCCCACCAGCAGGGCGGTAATACCGATGGGAACGGCGCCCGTGGCCCAGAACAGGGCAGCCACACACAAAATTCCGATCATGATGTGGGTGCGCTTCATGACCCCTTCAGGTCCCAACGGCACTTTGGTGACATTGCCGTCAGCGTCCTTGACCGTTTCATACAGACTGGCACGCTGAGCATAATAATGGGCCGGACTCTGTCCTTCAGACAATTTGCGGTAATCACCGAACCCTTTGATGACCTCTTCCTGGGGACTGCCTTTCTCCGTGGTCAACAGTGAATGCAGGCGATCGGAAGGCGGCAGAAAATACAGCAGCGCAAAGATCAGCGCCCCGAGAATCAGAAATCCCGGACGGCGGTTCTGCACCCCGATCAGCCAGGTCATCAGGTTTTTCTTTTCAATATCCGGTATTTCATGACGCGCCATGGCATAATGGCGTTCCTGGCGGGCGGATTCGATAGTTTCGACAATTTCGTCCAGGGGACAGGGTTTTTGAAGAAACCCGTACACATCATGTTTGCCCGTGACCCGGGCCGATTCGACATCACCATGCCCGGTGAGCATAACAATCTGGACCTCCGGACGGATCTTCTTGAGTTCCCGCAGGGTTTGAACCCCGTCCATGCCGGGCATTTTCAGATCCAGGAGCACCACCTCGGGATTGTCATGTCGCACCATCTTGATGGCATCTTCGCCGTTGTCGACATCGATCACATGGTAACCGCGCTTGGAAAGCCGCTTGGAAAGGGTGATACGAAACTGATCTTCATCATCGATCAGCAAAACAATGGGTCTGTCATCTGGTGTTTCCGCCATTTCTGACTCCTTTTCGCTGGTCTAAAAAAATCTGCTTGAAAGCGTTCCCGCCGGGCATACTTCCGGCACTCAACCAACCTGCAAACTCGGATGAATTGCGTAAAAGCTGGTTTTCACCTGCCCCGGGTAGTAATCTTCTTCATCTGTGCTTCAATGATTTTTTCCTCATGCCGGCGTTTTTTTGCTGCGGCCTCGGTCACTTTCTCCACCAGCAGATCGATGTCGCTGGGTTTCATCAGATAGTCGAACGCCCCCAGTTTCATGCCCTCGATGGCGGATTCAACCGTGGCGTGTCCTGTGAGCATGATCACTTCCACCAGGGGAAACTGCTTTTTGATCTCCTTGAGGGTTTCGATCCCGTCCATGCCCGGCATCTTGACATCCAGGACCACCACTTCCACCCGCTTGTTTTCCGCAAGTTTCTGCAGGGATTCTTCACCGCCGTATGCCGGCAGAACATCCATGTTCCGTTTGGTCAACCGCTTGATCATGGTATCCACGAACGGAACTTCATCATCCACAAGTAAAATGTTTGCAATAGCCATCGTTTATATTCTCCTTAACTTTTGGGTGCTGATGTATCATCCAACGGCAGCACAATGGTAAATGTCGTTCCCTCATCCAGTTTGCTTTCCACATCGATCCGGCCCCCCATTTTATTGATGATGCCATAACAGATGGAAAGGCCCAGACCGGTCCCCTTGCCCACCGGCCGGGTGGTGAAGAACGGATCAAAAATCCGTGCCAGATTATCAGGAGGGATGCCGGGACCGGTATCATTGATGGAAATGAAAATATTGCGGTCATCCACCCCGGTCAGGATGGTAATCTTTCCCCCGGTTTTTTCCATGGCATATACAGCGTTCTGCAAAATGTTCATAAGTACCTGCTGAACCTCCGTGGCAGATGCCTGTATGGTGGGCAGCTCCGGGTAAAGCTGCACATCCACCTCGATATTGGCATATTTGAATTTCTGGGACAACAGGTCCACCACCTCGTTGACAAACTCGTTGAGCTGAAGGGTTTCCACCCGGGAATCGGTTTTCCTGGCAAAGCTGAGCAGTTTGTGGGTGATGCCTTTGCACCGGTGTCCCTGGGTCTCGATCTGATTCAATGCCCGCTTGAACTCCTCGAAATTGTCCCCTTTGTCAATCCCTTCACTGAGCAGATCCTGGATCCAGCCGGCCTCTTCCACCATGATGGCCACCGGGTTGTTGATTTCATGGGCGATGCCGGCGGCCAGCTCTCCGATGGAAGCAAGCTTGCCGGTTTCCACGATCTGCTGGTTCATCACCTCTTTTTCAGAATCCAGCCGGGCGATGCGTTTCACCAGCTGGCCGGAAATGAAAAATGCCATGAAAATAATGAGCACGGCACCGGCACACATAATTAACACGGCAATTATCTGGGTTTCATAGAGTTTGGCGAATGCGTCCTTTTTCTCCTGCTGAAAAATCAGGAGCCAGTCGTCACTTTTCAGAAAAGCGGCCACCACCAGAAACCTTGTGCTGCCTTCTCCATGTTTTTCAACGGTAAACGTGGTGTATTTGTGGGGCGGCCTGACCGCATACCGGTCTATCCTGGGTTCGTATTCCCGGGCAATCTGAAACAGTTCATCCTGGCCCAATACCGACGGAGCGATAATATGGTCTCCGGTTTTATTTCCCTTGGCATCCTCACCCATCTCAAACAGGTTCTTATACTGTTGCAGGCTCAGTTTGAGTGTCCCTTTGGGACTTCGGGTCTGAAACTCTCCCTGGCGGTTCAGGATAAACGCAGTACCGGTTTTGCCCATGGTAAAATCTTCCACCAGGGTATTGAAAGCCATGAAATCGATGGTGGCCCGCACCAGCCACATCCGGCCCTGCCATTCCCGCTTGACCGCCACAATGAAATGAGGCTGCCCCCGCATACCCAGAAAGACATCGCTGATATAGGTATCCCTGACCCGGGCCTTCTGAAACCAATCAGAATCACTGTAATCCGCCTGATCCAGATCAAACGGACCGGCATAGGACACCTGGCGGCCATTTTCATCGATGACCCCCAGATCCACAAACACATAGCTGTACTCCGCCTGAAGTGTCCGCAGCCGCTGTTGGAGGAACGGCTTTTCCTTGAGCTGGGAAAATTCATAACTTTTGGACAGATAACTGATATCGCTGAGTTTCTGTTTGAGAAAATCATCGATCTTCTGCCGGTGCTTGAGTACCAGTTCATCCAGATGGGCGTGGACCATCTGGTTGGCGTACACATGAAATTGATAGAGAATAATTCCGGTAACCAGCACCAGCGGGGCCAGGGAAACAATGACAATCCGCAGGGCGATCTTCAGCCTGAAGTCTGCATAGTATGCCGGCCCGTGATGTTTTTCTTTCTGATTTTCAGCCACCCGCACCTTCCAGTCCAAAGATGGAAGCACCTTCTTTGAAAATTGATCATGGTTTTGAATCCAGGTTTTTTAGACTCTTTTTATTTGATTAACCCTTGTCTGTCAAATGGAATCGGATGTAATTTAGCTTGTGTCAGCTTTTTTTACGACCTGTAAAATTTGTTTGTTTTATTTTTTTTCCAATTTTATACGTCCTCCCAAGAAATTATTGCGTGCGGGCTTTTATGGCGTGAAGAAAAATCCCAAAAAAGGCATGTTATTTGCATTGACTTTCAGCAAAGACCGGCAACTTATTTACAAGGAGACTTCAATGAAAGAAAAAAAACAAACACCCCGTCAAAAAAAAATTGTGTTGTCATTTCACGCGCCTCAGGCAAACACTGTATTTCTTGCCGGTGACTTCAATGAGTGGCATCGTGAAAAACATGGGTTGAAAAAAAGAAAATCAGGGGCATGGGAAACAACACTGATGCTCACGCCCAACACCTATGAGTACAAGTTCATTGTGGATGGTGAGTGGCAGATGGATCCAGCCAACACCCGGACATGCCAGAACTGCTTCGGCACCCGCAACAATCTGCTGACCGTTCCGGAATAATACCCCAGGTATATTCCGCATTTCTACAACTTGAGCATTTTACTACAGACCACGTCCAACAAAGAGGTGTGCCATGAAAAAAGAGGCAAAACCATCCGGATATCAGCCGGGATTTTATGGAAAAAAACGCCAGAGTGCGGATCAATGGGTAGAGGCATATTTCAAAAAATGGGCATTGGAAGAAACGCGAAAAAAACAGGAAGATACGCCGCCCACGGTTTTTCCCTGCATCTGTTTCTCACGCCGTATCGGTGTCGGTGCTCTGGAAATTGCTGATCTTCTGGCCGATTTAAAACCGCTCCGGATCGTTGACCGGCAGCTCATGGAACATATGGCTCAAGATGCCAGCCTGTCCATGAAACTGATCGAACTGTTTGACGAGCGATACCCGGGCCGCATAAATGAGCTGTTCACCATGCTCACCAGCGAGAAAACATTCATTAAAAGTGATTATGCCAGGCAGCTGACAAAAACCGTTACGGCACTGGCTTCCGCCGAGCCTACCCTCTTTGTGGGAAGGGGGATTCACCTGATCCTGCCACGGGATCAGACATTGTCTGTCAGGTTCATCTGCAGCACGGAATTTCGGATCAAACGGCTGACAGATATTTTAAACATCGACAAAACAGAAGCGCAAAGCCATTTGGACCGGTGTGACAGGGAACAGCAAAAATTTTTCAAAACCGTTTATCAGAAAGAAGAAACCGACCTGGAAGGGATAGATCTGATCATCAACAGGGATCATCTCAATGGCGCTTTGGAAGCGGCAAAGATCGTGGCCTGCGCATATGAACAGAAATTCGGCCCAGAGAAATGACCCGATGGTTCCATCCCTCATTATCACAGAGAACGGGCCAGTGGAGATCTGTACTGGATTTCCTGACGACGAAAACGATGACCTGACATTCGGGATTGACACATCCGACCCTGCCTATCAGCCCATTTACACTCAGAAACGGACCCTGGAACGGTTTGCGGCAACCGGTGGATCCGTGAGTCTCGCCTTGTTCAGAAAACGGATCATCGTCGGATATGCCGTCATCGGGTCGCCTTCCGCGGACAGCCGCTGGGCAAAATCCCGGTGGTCTAAAATTCTTGAACTCAAAGGGGTTGAAGTCGCCCGGCAGTTCAGAAGCCGCGGAATTGCCGGGCACTTGTTGAGCCATCTTTTTTCCGGCGCCGAACATGATGATCGCATCGTGATACTGAGCGCCTTTGCCTGGTTGTGGGACATCGCCCACACCGGCATGCCTTGTGAAGTATACAGAAACATGCTCACAAACCTGTATGCCGGATTCGGTTTTGAATCCTTTCAGACCAACGAACCCAATGTCTGTCTGAAACCGGAAAATATCTTTATGGCCAGAATCGGCAAAAATATCTCCACAAAAGACCGGGAGCGGTTCAAATGGCTGAGGTTCGGAATCTTGACGCCGGACAGGGATGGATTGTACGGAAAAACAGTTGAAAATTCGGAAAAAAACAGCTACGTCACTGAATAGAAAAGCAAAACCATATCCCATGGCACGGATATCAGACTGTATGAAGTATGAATTTCCAATGATGCGCGGCTGCGGCCG
>JAABTO010000382.1 GCA_011389835.1 Desulfotignum sp.
TGGAGGCATTCCTGAAGAAAAATGAATCCATCACCACCCCGGAGTTCAAAGACATGACCGGTATTTCCCGCAAATTCGTGATTCCTTTGATCGAGTATTTTGACGCCATCCACCTGACTATCCGGGTGGGCGACACCCGGCAGCTGCGCCGAAAATCATGACCTGTTTCCAGGGTCATTTCATCACCCCTTGAATCAGTGCCTCCACAATACTGTCCAGACGTATCATCCCGGATCGGGTCAGCCTGAACCGCCGGATACTGAAATCCGGTCCATTGTGGTTGAAAAAAGCGCCCAAGCCCTGGGCGGCGAGCCGGCCCATCAGTTCCCGGGTCTCCTGACAAAGCCCGTTGACACCCACCCCTTTGTCTGTCCGCAGTCCCAGCATAATCTGTTCCATCGTTTCCTGGTCCGGCGTGAGAATTTCATGGCCTGACCAGGGCAGATGTCCGGCTGCCAGGTGATCCAGCCAGGCCCGGATGTCGGTCGTGTTCCAGGCCCGGACCGGACCGGTGTGTCCGGCAACACCCGGCATTTTTCCGGGTCCGGGCTGCCGGCCGGATACTGGTATGTCGACATCAGACGGCACACCGGGCAAAAAGGAATGGGCAGACGGCCCGACCCCCAGGTATGCCCCCCGCTCCCAGTAATGGGTGTTATGAACGGATCGAAATTTTCTTTCCCGGGCAAAATTGGACACCTCATAATGCAGATATCCCGCGTTTTTCAGTACCTGGGACGTATAGACGAAAAAATCACTGCACCGGTCCGGATCACAGGGACTGAACCCCCCTTTTTCGTATTGATCATAAAAAGGGGTGCCCGGCGCCAGGGTCAGCATGTAACAGGACAGGTGGGGCAGCTGTAATCCCGCGACCGTGTCCAGATCCGTCTGCCAGTTATTCAGGGTTTCATCGGGCAGCGCATACATGAGATCGATGCCCAGATTGGTAAACCCGGCCCGATCCGCCCCGGCCAGGGTCTCAAACACCTGTTCCCGGGAATGGATACGGCACAGAAAGGACAGCTTTGCCGGGTCAAAGGACTGGGCACCGATGCTCAGGCGGTTGATTCCCAGCCGCCGGAGATCAGACAGATATCCGGCATCCACGGTCCCCGGATTCACCTCCATGGTGATTTCCGCACCCGTTGTCACGTCAAAAAACCGATACACGGTTTCCAGAATCCTGCCGACCTGGGATACGGACAGCACAGACGGGGTCCCGCCCCCCAGATAAAGGGTGTGCATGGGCATATGGCCCCGGCCGGATACCGCATCAGACCATATCTGCATCTCTTTGCAGACCCCGTCCACATACAAAGGGATCAAAGACCGGTCCGTGACTGAAAAAAAATCACAATATGGACATTTTCTTTTGCAGAACGGCACATGGAGATACATGGACCAGTTGACCGGTCTTTCTGAGGGTTCTTGTGTCATGAGATATCATCCTTGTCGGGCTGGTTGCCGTGCCGTTCTGTGTCGTCCGGATTTCATAAAACAGGTTCATTCCGGCTGTGTATTATAGCCTTGCGGACATTGACCGGTCAACTGACGGGTGATCAATTTGTCAAACCGTGCTTGAAACTTGATCAAAAGATGTGGTAGAAATAACTTTCCAATAAAAATGGGACCAAAGCATACATATTGAAGACAGGAGTTTGCCATGCCCGGATTTGAGCTGTTCGGTGACAAAGAAAGAAAAGAAGTGACCGATGTATTGTCCACCGGCGTTCTGATGCGTTACGGATTTGACGGGGCCAGAAACGGCCACTACAAAGCCCTGGAATTTGAACGGACCTTGTGTGAGATCACGGGGTCGGCCCACAGCCACCTGTGCTCCAGTGGTACGGCCGCCCTGTCTACAGCCATGGCGGCCTGCGGCATCGGGGCCGGAGACGAAATCATTGTACCGCCCTTCACTTTTGTGGCCACGTTTGAAGCCATACTTCAGGCCGGCGCCGTCCCGGTGTTCGGGGAGATCGACAACACCCTGTGTTTGAACCCCGACCGGCTTGACGCGGTGCTGACCCCGAAAACAAAGGCGGTGGTTCCGGTTCACATGTGCGGGGCCATGGCCCGCATCGACGAGATTGACGCTTTCTGTGACCGCAACGGCCTGGTCCTGCTGGAAGATGCCTGCCAGTCCCTGGGGGCCACCTTTCAAGGAAAACCTCTGGGTACCTTCGGCAAGGCGGGATGCTTTTCGTTTGACGCGGTCAAAACCGTGACCTGTGGGGAAGGCGGTGCCGTGATCACCGATGACCAGGCCATCTATGATCTCTGCCATCAATACGCGGATCACGGTCACGATCATCTGGGCGGAACGGACCGGGGCGCGGACGGCCAT
>JAABTO010000015.1 GCA_011389835.1 Desulfotignum sp.
TTCACGATGCCCGTCATTTTCCCCCGGTTTCCTGAAAACCACCGGGCAATGGTGGTCAGGGCGATGACATCCACGGCAGACAACCCGATGCCAAACACCAGGCCGAACACCAGATAGAGCTGGAGCAATGTGCTGACCTGGGACATCAGGGCGAATCCCAGGCCCAGAAATACGGCGGCAATGCTCATAAGCAGTCTGGGACCGATGCGGTCGTTGAGCCGGCCCACCATCATGCCGAACAGCCCGGTGATGAAAAACGCGGCCGACGATGCCCCGGCAATGGCGGCCCGGGACCATTCAAACGCCTCCATCAGGGGAGTGAAAAACACACCAAAGGAGATATAGGTGCCCACCCCGACGGCCTGGATACTGAAGCAGGCCGCCGTGATGATATGGCCGTATCTGTCCCGGTTTCTCCGGGCGCGCGGCATGGTCATGCCGGGACTGCTTTTGTGATCACCCGGTCCGGCCGGCCGGTAAGCGTGGCATGGATCATTCGTTCCATGAAAATGGGATCACCGGACGCGGTTTTCGGGGCCTTGTCCTTGATGGACAGGGTTACGGTACGGCAGGAGGTGCCGGCGGCCCGCCCCAGCTCCCGGACCTTGTGCACCAGTGTATCCCTGGCAAAGGTGTCGGCCGCCTCAAAGTCTTTGAACTGGCGGGTGCCGGCAATGCCTTCCACCATGAATCCGCCCTGGTGGCCCGGGGTGATGCGGATCTGGCGGTGAACCATCACATCCGAGGTGATGGCACCAATGGCATTGGCCACGTCTGCATCCGGGGGCAGGATTGCCTCGGCCCCCAGGGCCAGGGCCGCATCCGGCAGGAAAAAACCGATGGGAGCCCCGATACCGATCACCGGCCGCTTCAGGTCGATGCGGACCTGATAATCCGGGCTGCCGCCGGCCATCAGGTTGTCGATCAATGCCTGGCACACCGGGCAGTCAGTCAGTCCGTCCGGATCGATGTCATCATCCAGTTGCCGCTTGAGAAGTTCCAGGGTCAGGCCCCGGATCCCTTTGTCCATAAGCATCTGGATCATCTTTTCCAGATCCATGCCGGCCAGCCGGGCCATGAATCCGGCGTATGCCTGAGCCGCGTCCCGGTCCCACCGGGTGAATTTTTTTTCGACATGCAGCAGGTCGGTGAAGGTCAGGCCGCACCGCTGGATGGCGAACCGTTCCTCCAGCCGGGCCAGGGGCAGGCCCGCTTCCGTGAGGACCCCGGTTTTTGCGATCAGTTCTTCAATGGAAAAGGGCCGTCGGCTCACCAGGGACAGCACCTGTTCTTCCATGGGGGAGAGGCGGGACAGGTTCACGGATCCGGTGGCGGTGATCACTTGCATTTTTTTCGTGGCGGTGGTGAACCGGTTCAGGTTCTGTTTCACATACGCCAGAGCCGCGTCGGTACCGGGGCGGTTGGCGGCCAGCCATGCCATGGGGGCCACCCGGCCCGGTCCGATGGAAAATTCCCCTTTTTCAAACAGAATCCGGCTGTCACCCCCCAGTCCGGTGGTGCGGATGTCCAGGGCCTGGACATGGGTGCGGCGGCCCCCGACCCGGGAGCCTTTTTCATTGAGGCGGACCAGATTGTTTTTTAACGCGGCCGTGTCCGTGGTGGTGCCGCCCATGTCCACCACCAGGGCATCGGTTTTGCCGGTGAGATGCCGGGCCCCGGCCACGGATGCGGCCGGACCCGACAGAATGGTTTCCACAGGCCGTTTTTTGGCCATGGCCGCATCCATCAGGGTCCCATCCCCTTTGACCACCACGATGGGGGCCGTGATATTGAACCGTTCCAGCACCTGCTCCAGGTCGGTCAGCAGGTGCTTGAGCCGGGGAATGATCCGGGCGTTGAGCATGGCAGTGACGGCCCGGGTCTCAAAATTCAGGGTATCGGACAGTTCATGGCCGCAGGTGACGAACAGGCCGGTATGGTCGGACAGCACCTGTTTGACCGCCAGTTCGTGGGCCGGGTTTACCGCACCGGCATACCCGGATACGGCAAAGGCGGTGACACCGTGACGGCGCATCATGTCACCGGCAATCTGCCGGACCTGGTCCGGGGCCACCGGGGTTTTTTCCCGGCCGGCGATATCCAGTTTGCCTTTGATCACGGCTTTGGGGGAATAGGCAATGGTGTGTTCATCCAGGCCCGGTGGCGGCATCAGCAGCATGCCCACGGTCTGGCCTTCGTTTTCCACGATGGCGTTGGTGGCCAGGGTGGTGGACAGGGCCACCAGCTCCACGGAAGCCAGCGGATCCGGGTCCAGTTGTGCAAGCGCATTTTCGATCCCGATGGTGAAATCCCATTTGGTGGTCAGTGCCTTGGCTTTGCAGGCGGTGGCGCGGTTTTCCAGGTCATATACCACGGCATCGGTGTAGGTGCCCCCGGCATCGATGCCCAGGCCGGTATGGATTTTCAGACCGGCGTCCGTGTCGGGCCGGTCGGGCCTCACCACCACAGTTGTGTCCCGGCCTTCGACATCGGTTTCATGATGCCAGGCCGGACTGGCGGACAGCGTAAATGTCACCGGATCAAAGGCGATGGTATGGCCGGGAGGCACCATCAGAATGTCGGGGGTGGATTCGGTGATGGTCAGCATCTGGCGGATCAGGCCCTGGTCTCCCTTGATGCGTTCAAACCGCCATCCGTATTCATCGGCCATCTCCTTTGCCATCTTCTCATATCTGGCAGCCTGGCCGGACCGGGTTTCGATGAACGCGGCCCGCTGATAGTTTTTCTGCCAGGAGTTGAGAAACGCAAATGTGTGGTCGGCGGTTTTTTGCCCGTGGGATTTTTTCACATCCTCATACACCAGCTGGCGGTCTCCGAACCAGGCCCGGCCCCGGCGCCGGGACACGGGTTCGGCTTTTTCCTCGCACCATCCGGCAGACAGGTAATAGGTGCCGGGAAATTTTTTGAACTGTTCCCGGTAGGCGGCATCTCCGCCTAAAAACAAAGAAATGCAGTCATGTACCTTGGGGATCACCAGGGGCACGTTCCCGGCGGTCAGCCCCACCGTGCCTTTGCCGCACACCCCGTATCCGATAATGATCCGGTCCGCGTCTCCCTGGCGGTCAATCCGGTCGACCGCCTCCTGGACCTGCGTATTGAGCTTGTGGGGATTTTCATGCAGCCCGGCTTCCAGAAATTTATATTCCAGTGCCAGTCCAAGCTCATGGGCAACTTCCCTGATATCTCTGGCCAGTACCGCACACGCGATGACATATGTTTTTTTCTTCACAAAAGTTTTCCTTGGGTTGTTTATTTATCCCAACTTTTTAGAATAGACTGCTTTTTAACCGGGTGTCAAGTTTTTGATAATGCACAGTAGATGGATGAATACGTGTTGACATTGATAATTAGTTATTTTATTTTCCAGGTTCTATGAAACAGTTGCGGATCAATCAAGTAAGCTCCATTTTATCCTTTGCAGCAATATTAACCATCGCCCTGGGTTTTGCTTATCTGATAGCGCGTACGCTGTTTTTTCTCAGTCTTGGCGGTGCCTGGTACGAAAAGACGATCGGATTTTTCCTTCTTTTTTCCGAGTTGTTTATTTTGACTCATGGTGTCGGATATTCTTTGCAACTTTTGCGAGTGGCTGCCAGGGATAAAACCCCGATACCGCCGTTGCCAAAACTTCCTGCACACCCGCCGCCGGTGGCGGTGGTTGTGTCATCTTTCAAAGAGCCTCTGGAGGTCATTGAAAAAACCCTGGTCAGTTTTTACAATCTGACCTATCCGAACAAGCATCTTTACCTGCTGGATGATACGCGGTATGACAATGTCGCCTTGGAAGATACAGAGAAAATGCAGAAATACCGTCACGCGGTGGATGCATTGGCAAAACAGCTCGGAGTCAGTCTGTTCCGTCGCAAGTGGCATGGTGCGAAGGCAGGCATGATTAATGATTTTCTGGATTTCAGTGCCGGCCGGATTCGTCCGGATTTTCAGTTTACGGGCATTTCGGGTGAAAGTAGGCCGGCTGATTTCAAGTACCTGGTGGTGTTTGATGCCGACCAGAACCCGTTTCCAAATTTTCTTGAACAGCTGGTGGCCAGGATGGAAGCAGAGCCAGAACTGGCGTTTATACAAACACCGCAGTATTATACCAATTTTCAACGAAACCGTGTCGCCCGGGCCGCCGGTCTGCAACAGGCCATATTCTATGAATTTATCTGCGAAGGCAAAAGCACAAAAGATGCCATGTTCTGCTGCGGTACGAATGTGATATTCCGGCGGCAGGCACTCGAGGATGTCGGTGGTTTCGAAGAAAACTCCGTAACCGAAGATTTTGCCACTTCCCTGAAGCTGCATGCGGGAAAGTGGCGTTCCGCTTATTCAAACAAAGCCCTGGCTTTTGGTCTCGGTCCGGAAGATCTGGGTGGATACCTCAAACAGCAGTTCCGATGGGCGCTTGGTACCATTGGCATGCTGCGCGAATTGCTCAGGAATTTTTTCCGCCACCCGCTGATGATGAGTCCGGCAAAATGGTGGGAATATCTGCTGTCCAGTACATACTACCTGATCGGCTGGGCGTTCCTGACGCTGATTATCTGCCCGATCCTGTATCTGATTTTGAACGTGCCGTCCTATTTTGGTCATGCGCATTTGTTTTTTCTCTTCTTTGCTCCTTATCTCGGAGTAACGCTGCTGGTTTTTTTCTGGACCCTGCGTCAGCGCCATTACAGTGCCAAAGACGTGATTTTTGGACAATTGCTCGTGGCCGTGGCGTTTCCGGTATATCTGAAAGCATCGGTCTACGCGATTTTAAACAAACCCGGATCTTTTGTCGTGACTCCGAAAGGCAGCAGCAATACCTTGCCGCTGACATCCCTATGGATGCAGCTCGGGTTGGCTTCTCTGAATATTGCCGCCATTGTCTGGGGTCTGCACCGCCTTATTTATGAAGATGTTTCCGTTCTGGGCATAGGTATCAACATCATTTGGTGCCTGTATCATTTTTTCATGCTTTCAACCGTTCTTTATCTGAACAATCCTGAGGAGCGGGCATGACTGTTTTTTTATTGTGGCGGGTGGTGGCGTCACTGACGGTTTCTTTTTTTATTATCTTGGCTCTGACGACTGCCGGTGGGTGCCACAGCGAAACGAGCTGGCCCCTGCATCCGGAAACGGCCAATGCCGGACCGCGGTGGGGTGTGGCATTGGACGGATATCCGATAACGAGTGACCGATTGGTGCAGGCGGCAGCCGAAACCGGAAAATACCCGGACGTGGTTGTTTTTTTTAAAGCATGGCCGCAGCAGGGTGATGTTCCGGGTGAGTTTCCGCTGAGTAGCCTGGAGGCAATCCATTCCGCCGGTGCAGTGCCATGCCTGACCTGGGAGCCCATGTGGCTGGGCCTGGACGGCAGGGAACATGCCATACCCGCACCCGAGATCCTGAAAGGACAGTATGATATCTATCTAAAGACATTTGCCAGTAAACTCGCCCAGTGGCGACACCCCATGATTATCAGATTTGCGCATGAAATGAATCTGTCTCGGTATCACTGGGGCGGCAGCTTGTCTGAATATGGCCCCGCCAATCCAGAACGGTATCGGAAGATGTTTGCTTATGTGGTTGACATCTGCCGCGGGCAGGGGGCTGATAATGTATTATGGGCATTCTGTCCCAATGCCGAATCAGTGCCGCAGGCGGACTGGAACCAAATTGCCCAGTTTTATCCGGGAGATGATGTGGTGGATATTTTCGGGATTGACGGCTATAACTGGGGTACCACCCAGACCCTGACAGAACATGGCTGGAGAAGCAGCTGGCAAAGTTTTCAGCAAATATTTTCACAGCCACGGGCACAATTGCGCGCGCTGAATTCACATAAACCGCTGATCATATTTGAAACCGCCAGTGTTACCGCCGGTGGAAGTCAGGA
This sequence comes from Desulfotignum sp., assembly GCA_011389835.1. Classification (GTDB taxonomy): domain Bacteria; phylum Desulfobacterota; class Desulfobacteria; order Desulfobacterales; family Desulfobacteraceae; genus Desulfotignum. The sequence continues at coordinate 5,903 of JAABTO010000015.1, forward strand.
ACAATGGCTCGAGCAGGCCTTGAAAAAAGCCCATGAATGGAACCTATCTGCCTTGATCTGGTTTCAGGCCCTCAAAGAAAATGACTGGCGAATACAACCGGCAGCAAAGCGGCTGCTTGAAAATTTGGAAAAAAACATCCCTTCGAAATCCGGAGATTAAGTAATGCATAAAATCGAATTGCTCAATGAACTCAAAGAGGCCATCCGAACAGAGGAAAGCGCTTCCGCAATTTATTTGACACATATTCATGCCATCACGGAACGTGTCGGAATTGAAAAAAATCAGACGATAGAAAAAATTCAGTCCGAACTGGAGAATCTGATCAAAGATAATAATCGTCACCGAAGGCTGTTGGAGGAACTTGTCGAAATGATTGATAAAGAGGATCGAGATGATTGGTAAACAGGACTGGCTGGAAATGGCTGAACAGATCCGTCTTATGGAAAAAAAAATGGCATCAACCTATAAAATTTTGGCAGCAAAGGTTGAAGATCCCCGGCTGCGCAGCACGTTAACAACGCTTTACCATGAGGAAAAAACCCATGTGGGTGTTGTTGAGCGAATGAAACGGTTGATTGACCGTGGATAAAGTCCGGCAGCCTCTTTATTATTCCGGCTTTCTGCTGCTGGTGGTTGTATTGACATCACTGGCGTACCATTGGATCAGGGGGGATCATGTTTCTCTGACCCGGGCGGATCGACTGTTTGAACATGGTGACCTGGCTGCAGCTCAGCCGGTCTATGAAAAACTGGCGGTAAAAGGATTTTTAAACGAAAAAAACCAGTTCCGTCTGGCGGAATGCTATTTTGCAACCGACCGCCCGGAAGATGCCCTGCAGATACTCAAGGAACTGGTGAAAGCTTCCGATATCAACAAGATATCGATGCGGCATCGGCTTGCAGAAATAAATTTACAGTATGGGTGGTATCAGGATGCCCTCCGGGAATATCAGGCGTTGATCAATATTAAACCTGAAAACCGCTCGTATCGGATAGGTTATGCGCGTGCCCTTGCTTGGATCGGCAATTTTGAAGACGCGGTGGTCGAGTATCGAATTTTACTGGGAGAAAAAAATGAAAGAATTTTGGATTAAGTATCTACCTGCCTGTCAATTGGTTGTGGGCTGCCTGCTCGTTTTTCTGACTACCGGGCTTACGCCCCTGTCTGCTGCCCAGGCTGTGCCAGCGGTGCCGGAAATTACAGCCTCCGGGATTTCAGATCAAGAGGTGCCGGATTGGGTCGCTCGCTGGGAGCTGGCCCGCTGTCTGACAATCCTGAAACGGTATGACGAAGCAATCGCTGATTACCGGTTGCTGCTCCAGGAAAAACCGGATCTGGAAAAAGCACAAATCGAGCTGGCCCAGGTGCTGCACTGGCATGGGCAAGGTGCGGCGGCAGCCGAGCTTTTGAAAAACGTTGACAAAGACAGTCTCGGTGTACAGGAAAGAATTCTGCTGGCTGATATTTATGTGATCCAGAAAGAATACGCCAAAGCCGAACCCTTATACCGGGATGTTTTGAAAGAAACCCCTCAGGATCATCAAACCCGGCTGAAATTGGCAGAGATGCTCAGCTGGGATAAAAAATATGCCGCATCTTTGACCGAATATGAGAAATTGTTGAAAGCACTGCCCGAGGATATTCAGATCCGGCGTAAATATGCAATGGTGCTGATCTGGGATGGTCAGCACGAGAAAGCCGTTCCAGAGTTGAGAAGAACGTTGAAATGAAAAAACAGCCTGTCACAAATCCGGTCAGGTCCCTTACCGGGCTGTGCGAGAAGGCAGTCATAATGTCATGCTGTATCATTTTGTTTTTAATGTTTCTGACCGAAACAACTTGGGCCATGTCTCCTGATAACAGAGTTTTTCATGAGATGGTCACTGATAGCCTGGTGCCGGCGGAACAAATGATTTCTGATTTTGAAGCACACCTGGCACTTGCCAGAGCGTTGGCCGCCACCCCGGGCCGCCACCTGGAAGCCGCAGAAGAGCTCGAAATGCTGCTTCAAATGAGCCCAGAAGAACATACCATATTAATGGAACTGGCCGATCTGAATATTTCTTTAGGCAGGTATCGTGTCGGGCGCGATCTCTATGTGGAGGCACTTTCCAAGCCAGGGGGGGATGTTGAGGCCATCCGTGAACGTCTGGCTGACCGGCAGCTGAAGTGGGGAGATTTTTATTTATCCGAAGCATACTGGCGGATGCGATGGCAGCAATTTCCTGATGACAGTGAGGCCGGGTTAAGACTGGCGTCCGCACTGCTTGGTTCGGACCGTTATCATGAAGCCGCCGCGGTCTATCGAAAACTGGTCAGTCAGAATCCCCAACTGGCCTCAGGCTGGCTTGGACTGGCGGAGGTTTCGATGCTGCAACGACAATTTGAAAAAGCGCTGAAGGCAAGCAGATCTCTGGAAATGATTCCGGGCCAGCAAGCGCAGGCGGCATTAATCCAGGGCAGATCCTTGTATAGTCTGAACCGTATTGATGAGGCTGCTGCGGTTTTTTCGGACATAAAAGGGGATACTGGGGAAATTGCCGAAGCGCATTTACGGCTTGGCTTTTTGCTGGCAGAATCCGGTAAGGAAAACGAAGCAAAAATTTTTTTTGCCGATGCACTTGAGTTGCGCCCGGATTCTGTTGAAGCGGCGTATCACCTGGCCGGACCGGATACGGTGTCTTCAGATAGTTTTTTAAGACAGCTGTTACAAGCCGGGCACGATGCTGAGACACTCTGCCGCTGGGCAGAACTTTATACAGCGGATGGCCGTTATAAAACAGCCCTGGTTATTTATGAAACGGTTCTGGAGAGTGAGCCGGAATATTTTCCTGCAGCCGAAGCCAGGGCATTTGTACTGGCCGTATCGCATGAATATGAACACGCGGCCCGGGCTTACTCCAGGCTGTTAGACGAGTTTCCTGAAAATCGGAAATTGCTGGTGGGTCTGGCCCGCGCCTTGGCCTGGGGTCAGGAGTATGAAGCCAGCCTGAAGATGTATGACCGGCTTGCCGAGCTGCAGCCCGCAGATCTGGTTGCCCGGAAAGAGGCAGCCAGGGTGGCATTCTGGGGTAAAATGTATGAAAACGGACGTCATCGATACCAAAGCATGCTGGAGCCCGGTGTTGATAAACTACTGCTTGAACGGTTGCAATCGCAACGATCCGGACTGGCTCCGGAATTTTTGGATGAACTGAAACAGCTTGAAGAAATGCCGGAAGATGACCCTGGCACGTATGCGTCTTACGCACGGTGTCTTGAACTGGTTAAACAAGCAGATGCTTCGGAGGTTTCGGATGAGTTGATCGCTGCACTTGATGACCTGCGCAGGCTTTACGAGATCCAGCGTCGGGTCGATCTGGAACTGATGTACAAAGAACATCTCTGGCATCGTCAGTATGCCCGGGCACTGCGTTTTTCAGAAAAACTGATGGTATTGAGTCCGGGAGATCAGGAGGTCCGTTTTGATCATGCCCAGGCCGCTTGCAGCATTGGACTGTGCGACCGTGCCATGGCTCAATATGAAGCGCTTCTGCAAGTCGACCCAACCCATCTGATTGCAAACGAGGCGCTGACGCTTGTAAATCTGGATTCACGCCCGGCCTTACGTCTTTCCGGAAGGTACTGGGAGGAAGAAGGGCGAGGTGATTTGGCAGATATACGCCGGCAGGAGCTGACTCTTGGCGTGGATTTTCCGATTTTTTGCCGGACCCGGTTGTATTTCGAGCGCCAGCGTTCCCGGGAGCACCCTGGCGGAAGCAGCCGTATTGATGCCTGGCAAGATACAGTTGGCTTCCGCGGCATATTCAATCCGTATCTGCGAGGAGAGATCCGTTTGAGCAGAAAAAAATATGACGATGAACGATTTCCCCGAACAAATACCGGTTTGGCCAATATTTGGCTGAACCTGGATGATTATGCAAAGCTTGGCATCGGGTATGAACGTACCAATGAACTATACAACCGGTTTGGATTTCCCAAAAAAGCACAGGCAGATAATTGGTGGATCGAGCTGCAGTCGGATCTGACCCGAAAATGGGAAGCCGCGCTCCGCCTGATGCAATCTGATTACAACGATAATAACCGTAAAAATTCATTGCGGCTTGCATCGGGTTATGCGTTTACTGATCATCCGCGCATGTTTAAAGCGACGCTGTCTGCGGAATACATGGACACGCAGCACCAAAGCCGCTTTATTTATGATGGACCCTTATTAAAGGATATTATTCATCCCTACTGGACGCCCCGAAACCATCTGGGCACAGCATTGACCCTGGAGTGGCGTCATGATCTGTCGCATCCACAATACTGCGGCAACCGGGAACATTTTTACGCACTTCGAACACACATAAACAAAGAGAGTGACGGCAATGCCGGCGTAGCATTTGATGCGGAATGGCAATGGAGATTTCGGCCGCGCTGGTCAATGGCGGCCCTGGGGACATGGCTGAACACCCGGGAATGGGAAGGAGCTGGGATACAATTGATGCTCAAATACCGGTTTTGAAAATATTCACTGCCGGGTACGGTCTCCTAATTGAAACCTGTGTCATGGGGCTGCTGTCAGTCCCCTCACGGGTGCTCAAAAATTTTTTCTATTTCAAAAAGGTGTCCCCTTTTTCAAAATCCCCTTCCGCGAACCGGGTGTACCGAAGCGGATTGTCTTTGTTCGCCATTTTCCCGGTAACCAGATCCGCCACCCGTTTGCCCGCTCCGGGAGACAGCATGACCCCTGCCCAGTATCCGCAGTTGAGATAAAATCCCTCAATGTCTCCGGACGGGCCGATCAACGGCTTGTCATCCGGGGTGTACACATACTGACCGGCAGATACATTGACATCTTCGGCCTTCAGGTTGTCGGAGACCTTTTCCAGGAACGGGTTGAGCCGGGAGACCCGATGGATCGATTCGGCGGCAAAATCCCAATCCGTGGGCAGTTCGTCCGAAGGGGGGGATTCGGGTTCATCCGGGTCCACCCAGGCGCACAACAGTCCGCCGGCTTCCGGCCGCCAGTATCCGTGGTTGACCAGGTCCACGGTAAAAGGGGCGAACAGCGGCAGGTCCGGGTGATCGGTTTTGATGTAAGCTTTCTGGCGCCGGACCGTTCGAAGAGGCATGTCCAGGCCCGCCATTTTGCCGATGATCCCGGCATACGGGCCGGCGCAGTTCACCACCACCCGGGTGGCGATGGTGCCTTTATCGGTTTCCACGGCACACACGCCTTTGCTGTCGGTCTGGATGCCGGTCACTTCGGTTTTCATGTAAAACTGGGCATCTGCAGCCCCTTTGGCAAATCCATAGGTGGCCTCATGGGTGGACAGCCATCCGTCCCGTTCATTGAAGGTGGCCCCTGTTGCTTCAGGCGCCAGAAACGGAAACCGCTTGTGCAGATCCTGTTTGCCGATGTATTCCGCCCCGGTCACGCCGTTGGCATGGAACCGGTCCACCGCTTTTTTCAGGTCCGGCAGCTGGGCCTCGTCATCCGTGACAAACAGGTATCCCCGCTGGGTCACGTGAATATCGATGTGGGGCAGGCCCACGACCTCTTTAAAATTTTCAAACATCTCCACGCTGGTCAGGGCCAGGTCAGCCATGGGTTTTTCCGTAAACTGGGTTCGGAAACATTCGGCGCTGGCAGACGTGGTAAGGCTGGACAGGGCATCCCGCTTTTCCACCAGAATGGTGGTCAAGCCGGCCCTGGACAGCCAGAACGCGGTGGCAGCGCCCACGATGCCGCCGCCGATGACCACGGCATCAGCGGTAATGGTATTGAACGGTTTTGGGATGATGATATCGCTCATGATGGTGTCCTTTTCAAAATTGTTTGTCCGGTAGGGGGTGACAGCAAAGTGGAAATATCCCGGTTATTTGCTGCGGATTTTTTCCATGTATCGGTCCAGGTCTTTTTTGATGCCCGGATCCATGTCCGGGGCCTGGAAGCCGGCCAGCAGTTCCTTGTATTTGGCATTGGCCTGCTGTTCCATGGACAGGCTGCCTTTGGCGGTCCAGGCATCGAAATTGCGGCGTTCCTCCATCATGGGGGCATACAGCTCGGATCTGAAATATTGAAACGTGTGTCGCTGGGTGAGATATTCACCGCCGGGTCCCACCTGGTCGATGACATCGATGGCCAGTTTTTCCGGGATGATCTCTTCCCCTTTTTTGATCCGGCGGCACATGCCCATCATTTCCGCATCGATCATGAACTTTTCATAAGAAGCGGTCATGTACCCTTCCAGGATACCTGCGGCATGCAGCACAAAATTGATGCCGGAAAGACACGCCATCTGCAGACTCATCATGGACTCGAACCCGGCCTGGGAATCCACCATTTTGGCATCGGTCAGGGCCCCGCCCCCCCGGGAAGGCAGGTTGTAAAACCGGCCCATCTGGGCCGTGGCCGCCGTGTTCACGGCCATCTCCGGTGCACCGATGCTCAAGGTGCCGTAATGCATGGCCGCGGCGGACGACGAGCCGGCAAAGATCACGGGCGCGCCTTCTCTCGCCAGCTGGGCCAGACAGATGCCGGCCAGCACTTCCGCGTTCTGGACCACCAGGGTGCCTTCCATGGTCACCGGTGTGGTGGCACCGGCAATGGACAGAGAAGAGATCAGCTGGGGCATGGCCGCCTCGGCATAGGCCATGATGCCGGCACACATCTTGTCATCGAATCCCAGGGGGGTCAGGGTGGTGAGAATGGAGACAAAGGGTGGTTTTTTCGCCATCTCTTCTCTGGAACCGAACACCATGGATGCCATATCCAGGGTCTGTATCGCATCGGGTCCATTGGTGCCGGCCCCCATGAACGGTTTGTCCGACAGGGTCATGGCCGCATAGATCCGCTCCGCGTTTCGGACCTCCACCGGGATATCATTGGGTTCCACCATCATGCCGCCGGTGATGTCAAAATACGGAATGGCACAGGCCAGTTTGGCAAAGTTTTTGAAATCTTCAAGGGTGCCGGGCCGGCGGCCGTGGTCCAGGCAGTTGACAAACGGGGAACCGTAACAGGGCATGAACGCAATGTTGTCCCCGCCGATCTCCACGTTGTTTTCCGGATTTCTGGCGTGCAGGGTGAACCGGGACGGGGCTTTTCCGATCTGTTCCTCCACAAAGTTCCGGGAGAGAAAAACCCGGACTCCGTCGACTTTGCAGCCGGCTTTTTTAAACAGGTCCAGGGCTGGTTCGTATTTGAAGTTCATGCCGGTTTTTTCCAGCACCGTCATGGAGGCGGCGTGAATCTGTTCGGTTTCCTGAGAAGAAAAATATTCAAAAAAACCCATGTGATATCCTTTGCAATTGATGATTGGCGCTAAAAACACTGAAATTCGATACACAAGAGAAGCAGGTTTTGTGCCAGAAAAGACGGGCTCGTGATCGGTCTTTGCGAATACCCAGGATAAAAAGGGATCTTTAAATTAAAAAAGCAGGCGGCAAATCAAACGGGTCCCTCGGATTTGCAAAGAAGATGGAAAAATATAAAAATTTTTTTATAATACTTGCTTTTTTTAAAAAAATCATGCAAGTCTCAGGGGAAAAAGGCAAAGAACATCAATCCATACAACAGATTTTGATTTTTTTGAAAAAAGAGATATGGAACGAATCAGTTTTGAAGATATCGATATTTACAGTGTGTTGTCCTCTATGCATGAGGGCGTGGTGATCGCCGATATCACCGGAAAGGTGATCTTCTTCAACCAGATCCAGGGCCAGATCGATGATATTTCACCCATGGATGCCGTTGGGAAAAATCTTCTGGATATTTATCAGTTGACGACCGAAACCAGCCCCATCATGCGCTGTCTGGCCAGCGGTGATCCGGTCATCAACGAGACCATGGTATACCGGACCTGCCTGGGCCGGGTGTGCAATATTCTGTCCAATGCATTTCCTTTGTACAAAAGCGGCAAATTGATCGGGGCCATCACTTTTTCAAAGGAATATCAGCTGCTTGAACAGGTGATATTGTCCCGAGCCACCTCTGGACCGCCAAAGGAAAAAATATCTTCAAACGGCACCCGGTTTTCCTTCAAGGACATTATTGCCTCGGATTCACAGATGCGGTCGGCCATCCGCATGGCCAGAATGTCGGCCGCCTCTCCCTCACCCATCATGATTTCCGGGGAAACCGGCACCGGCAAGGAATTGTTTGCCCAGTCCATCCACAACCACAGTCCCAGAAACAAAAGCCTGTTTATTCCGGTCAATTGTGCCGCTATCCCGGAAAACCTGCTGGAAGGAATATTGTTCGGCACCTCCAGAGGCGCTTTTACCGGTGCCATCGATAAACCCGGATTGTTTGAACAGGCCAACGGCGGCACCATCTTTCTGGACGAACTGGATGCCATGCCGTTGACGCTTCAGGCCAAACTGCTCCGGGTCATTCAGGAAAAAAAGGTCAGAAAGCTGGGGTCTCTCAAGGAAACCGATCTGGACGTCAAAATTTTGTCCTCCGTGGGACAGCCGCCTCTGAAGATTGTTCAGAGCGGTTCCCTTCGCATGGATCTTTTTTACCGCATGGGGGTGGTTTCCATCATGCTGCCGCCGTTGCGCGACAGAAAGGGCGATTTGGAAGCACTGGTGCTGCATTTTATCTCCAAATACAACCGGGCGCTGGGGGAAAAAGTGGAAATCATATCTCCGGAGGTCGTTGATCTGTTTGCCGGATATCGATGGCCGGGCAATGTGAGAGAGCTGGAGCACATCATTGAAGCGGCCATGAACATGGTGGGGGGCACCCGGGTCATTCATCTGTCCCATCTGCCGCCCCATATTTTCAGCTTTGCAGGCAAAGATACGCTGAAACAGCCCCTGATCGATCAGAATTATCCGTCGGAATCCGGCCATAATCTGATGGAAACCCAGAAGTCCCGTGAACAGCTGATGATTTTGAACGCGCTGACCCTTTCCCGGGGAAATGCCGCCAGAGCGGCCCGGTCACTCGGCATCTCTCCCCAGTCATTTCATTACAAGATGAAAAAATTCGGCATTGATCGAAAAGCGTTTGTGGCGTAAAAGTAGACGCAAAACTGTAAAAATAATTGACAGTAAAAAGAAAAATTTTTTAATTTTTTGAGAGTTATTTTTTATTCATTGCCATTGGCCGGCAGAGATGACATTTTGTTTTTTTAAAAAATCAATTAAAATATCATGAGAAATATCAAGGAATCTTAAATTTTTCATGGCAATAAAAGGGCATTCCCATGAAATGTCATGGATGAGTGGTACATAAACTGCATGCTTTCTTACCAGTTTGGTGGGTATGCGAAAAGTCGCAAACAAAAACCTTAATTTTTTGGAGGAGATCTGTATGGGCACGAAAAGAGTGTTGAATGTTGTCGCGAGTTTTATGGTGGTGTTGTTTTTAGCAGTAGGGATGGCATCTGCAGCCGACAAAGTGCTGCCGGTAGGGGTGCTGGGCCCGTTTACCGGACCGTCCGCCCAGAATGGAAATGAGTTTAAAGCGTCTGTGGAAATGGCAATGGAAGCCATTGATTACACGGTGGGGGATTACAAGATTGAAGTGGTGTGGGTGGATTCCCAGTCAGACCCTGCAAAGGCGGCAAGTGCCTATGCTGAAGCGGTTGAAGGCAAAGGTATCCAGGCCGGTGTGCTCAACTGGCATTCCTCAGTTGCGGTTTCGGTGATGGATGTGGCAGCCCAGTACAAGGTCCCCCATATGTTTGGTTTCGGCGCCTCTGAGGTGGTGAATGAAAAATGGCAGGCTGATCCGGAAAAATACTCTTACTGGGGCGGCAAAGGCTGGCCCGTGCCTGCAAAGCTTGAAGGCAACTACATCGAATGCATCAATGATGTCATTGCCGCCGGAACCTGGAAACCCAAAAAGAAACTGGCTGCCATTTACGGCGAAGATACCGACTGGGGCCGCAGTGCCGGCGGGGCTTACAAGGATGCACTGCTGGCCAGTGGCTGGGAAATTTATGCGGAAGAATATTTTCCCATCACCCAGACCGATTTTTACCCCCTTCTTTCAAAATTCAAAAGTGCCGGCGTAGAGTTGCTTGCCGGTACATCCACAGCCGCCCCTTCCCTGACCGCGTTTGTGAAACAACATGCTGAAGTGGGAAACAAAGGTGTTCTGATCGCATCCGGCCTGGGATGGATCGGTGACTGGTATAAAATGACCGGTCCGGGGTCTGATTATGTGCTGGACTCCATTCCCCAGCTGACCACGGCCGAAGCCCAGCAATGGGCAAAAGACGTGAAAGCCAAATACGGGTTCAATCCCAGCCCGTCCTCTGGCGGACTTTCCTATGACGGCATCCGGATGTTCATCAAGATTCTGGAAAGAACCAATGAACTGCATGGCAAGCTGGACAAGGAAACCATTCACAAAACCATGTTGGATGAAGTCAACACCGGCAAACTCACCTATGGCAAAGAAGACGGTGCCATCATCATGAATGAATACAAATACACCCCGGAAACCATGCCGGACATGGTGGTGGGTCCGGAGGCCTACTTTTTTCCCATCCTTCAGTACAAAAAAGGGAAGGGTTACATCATCTTTCCGGAGGACTGGAAACAGAAAGACTTTGAAAAAAAATAAGATGATATGAGCCTGGAACAGAGGATTGAGAAATTTTTTCAATCCTCTGTTTGGTTAAACGCCATGTAAAAAGGAAAATAGAGACGTGATTGTATTGGAAACCCAGAACCTGACCAAAAAATTTGGCGGACTGACAGCTGTGAATGCCGTCTCCATGACAATCAACCAGGGAGATATCGTCGGGCTGATCGGACCCAACGGCGCCGGAAAAACCACCCTTATCAATGCGATCTCAGGCCTGAATCCGCCCACCTCGGGAACGGTTGAAATGTTCGGCAAGGAGACCACCGGACTCACGCCTGAAAAAATGTGCCGTCTGGGGTTGTCCCGCACGTTTCAGATTCCCAGCCCGTTTCCCAAGATGACGGCCATGGAAAGTGTGATGACCGCCACCATTTTTGGCAATCCTGCAGGAAAGATAACAGATCCGGTGGCCCATTCCAGAGAAATGCTCGAATTCGTGGAGTTTCCCATGAATGAAACCGTTGTGGCGGAACAGTTGAACACGGTACAGCTCAAGCGCCTGGATCTGGCCAGGGCGCTGGCATCCAGTCCAAAGCTTTTGTTCATGGATGAACTGGCATCCGGGTTGAGCGAAGGTGAACTCAAGGATATCATGAGAATTATCGATAAAATCAGCAAAAAAGGGATCTCCATTCTCATGATCGAACATATCATGCAGCTGATTATGGCGGTCTGCAACCGGCTTCTGTGCATTCAGTTCGGCACCAAGATTGCCGAAGGGCCTACCCAGGAAGTGGCCAATGATCCAAAAGTGACCAAAGCCTATCTGGGCGAATAAGGCAGACAAACAATTGTAACACAATTATCAATGGAGACCTTATGCTGTTAGAAGTCAAAAACCTGAATGCCGGGTACGGATACTTGCAGATTTTGCGGGATGTCTCATTGCAGATTGACAAAGGAGAATATGTCGCCATCGTCGGGCCCAACGGTGCCGGGAAAAGTACCACCATGAAAACCATTGCCGGACTGATTTCCCCCATGAGCGGCAGTGTGGTTTTCAATGGAGAGGATATCACAGGGCTGTCAGGTTCGGCTGTGGCAAAAAAAGGGATCTCCTTTGTATCCGAAGAGATGAACCTGTTTGTCAACATGACGGTGCAGGAAAACCTGTACATGGGGGCCTACACCATCAAAGAAAAACACCTGAAGAATGAACGTCTGGATTTCGTATTTGAGCTGTTTCCCCGCCTGGCGGAAAGAAGAAAACAGCTGGCCGGCACCATGTCCGGTGGAGAGCGCAAAATGCTGGCCATCGGCCGGGGCATGATGTCCAACCCGTCTCTCATGCTGGTGGATGAACCCTCTTTCGGGCTGGCACCCCAGCTGACCACCAGTGTGTTTGCCTCTTTGGATGTGTTGATAAAAAATGGGGTGACCATTTTGCTGGTGGAGCAGAATGTGACCAAAACCCTTGCAGTCACAGGCCGCGGCTATGTCCTTGAAAACGGTAAAGTCGGTATGGAAGGCAACAGTGCCGATCTGGCGGAAGACAGTTATGTGAAAAAGGTGTTCCTGGGTGTTTAATCAGATATTGGAGAAATAGACTCATGTCAAAACATAATATGTCAGATACAGTGACCTGGTTGAAATCAGCCCCGGGGTTGTCCATTGTCATCAGTATTGTGGTGGCGGTGGCTGCCACGATCGACGCCGGCCCCTATCTGCTGGTGAACATGGTTGTTACCGGCGGAATGCTGGCCCTGGTGGCTACCGGCCTCACCCTGATGCTGGGGGTATTGAACATTCCCATGTTTGCCCACGGGGAGTATTTTATGATCGGCTCTCTCACGGCTTACTACATATTCACCCCCATCAGTGAATTCATTCTGGAACACCCGGACTCCTGGCTGGTGACATTCGGTCCTTTCATTGCCATCCTGGGCGCTCTCATAGGCGGGGCGATTGCCGGTGTCATATCCGAAAAACTGGTTTTCGGCCCTTTGCGCCGCCGCTCCACGGACAACTGGGTCATGAACTCGTTTCTGCTGACTGTGGGCGTGAGTGTACTGCTCGTCAACCTGCACCAACTCATATTCGGGGCGGACTTTAAAGGCATTGTGGGATACTGGCAGGGCATGCCGATTTCCATCGCAGGGGCGTATATTTCATTGGATCGGGCTCTGGCGTTTATCATATCTGCCGTGATCGTGGCTCTGTTTTATCTGTTCATGACCTATACCCGCACGGGCATGGCCATTCGGGCCGTGTCCCAGGACATTACCGGGGCCGAGATCGTGGGCATTGACATCGAAAAAATAGTGATGCTCACCATCTCTTTGGCCTGTGCTCTGGCAGCCGTGGCCGGCGGCAGCCTCCTGTTCATGTATCCATCGTATCCCACAGTGGGACTGGAACCCCTGTATATGGCATGGTTTGTGGTCATTCTTTCGGGCCTGGGAAATATTCTGGGGGCGGTGGCAGGTGCTTTTATCGTGTCCCTGCTCAAGGTGATCACCATGGAATACGTGGGGGCCGGCTGGGATTTTGTCGTACCATCGGCATTGATCATGCTCATTCTGATTTTTAAACCCAGCGGGATCTTCGGATCTGACGTCCGCGGTGTTCTTGATAAATAGGCACGTGATACATAGGAGACAGTATGGATACGACAACAAATGATCTGAACATGAATCTCTTTGACAGGGTGCTTGACAAGCTGTGCCTGACACCCATCGGACTGGCCGGCCTGATCCTGCTGCTGTTACTCCCGTTTATTCCACCGTTCAACCAGGAATACATGCTCAGGTGGCTGATCTACTGCGGGTTTGTGGCGGCCATGAGCGTGGGGTTTGATTTTACGGCCGGATATATCAATATTGTCAATTTCGGGTACATGGCAGTGGCCGGCACCGGGGGATACACCTCCGCCCTGCTGGTGATCAATGCCGGGCTGTCCCCCTGGATCGCCATGCTGGCCGGCGGGGTGTCATCTGCTGTCCTGGGGTTGATCATCGGTATGATTTCGTTGCGGCTGCGGGGCATTTTTGCTGCCTGTCTGTCCTGGTTTTTCGGTCTGGCGGTCATGGGGCTGGCCACCAAGATGGTCTGGCTGACCCGGGGACCTATGGGACTTCGGACTCCGCGCCTGTTTGAGACGGAATCCAATTTCCCGTTTTATTTTTTGATTATTATACTGGTGTATCTTATCTATCTGATATGCAAATGGGTAGTAAGATCCAAGATGGGACTGGCATTCCAGGCCATTGCCCAGAACATGGATGCCGCCAGGACATCCGGAATCAACCCGGTATTCTACCGGGTGTTCAATTTCACCATGTCCTGTGCCATCGCAGGCGTTCTGGGCGGATTTTACGCCCATTTCTACGGCATTTTGACCCCGGACATGATGCACACCTCCAAGACCGTGGAGATTCTGGCGGTGGCGTATATCGGGGGGCGGGGCAGCCTGTGGGGGGGAGCAGTGGTGGCCTTTCCGTTTATTTTTCTCATGGAGATCGTCCGGTCCACCCTGTCGCATCTGCCCGGGCTGAACCTGGTGATCTATGCCCTGGTGCTGATCCTTGTGATGATCTATTACCCGGGCGGGTTTTCCTATTTTTATGACACCCATATCCGACAGCCCAAAAACCGGGCGTTGCGATATTTTTTAAACGGTAGAGAAGCAAAAGCTTAGTGTACCAAACAACAAAGGAGAGTGAATGACAATGAAAACCAATGCAAGAGCGGTTGTGATCGGCGGAGGCGTCATCGGCGTTTCCGTGGCCTATCACCTGGCAAAATATGGATGGAAAGACGATGTGGTGCTGTTGGAAAAACATGAGCTGACCTCCGGGTCCACCTGGATGGCGGCGGGAAATGTATCATTTTTTCATGGCAACTATTACGGCACCCAGGTCAACAAAAAAAGCATCGAGATCTACAAAGAACTGGAAAAGGAAACGGGTCAGCCTGTCGGATGGCACACCACGGGCTCCATCCGCACGGCAGACAACCCCGGCCGGATGGATGAACTGGGGTATGCCTATTCCATGCACCAGTGTCTGGGCCTGGATGTGTCCTATGTCACCCCGGAAGAGATCGGAAAAATGCATCCCTTCATCCAGACGGAAGGACTGCTGGGCGGCCTGTACTGGCCCGATGACGGGGATGTGGACCCCAACTCCCTGACCCAGGCCATGGCCAAAGGGGCCCGGAAACTCGGGGTGGAGTTCAACCTGCACACCATGGTCACCGGCATTTATCAGAAATCCAGTGGCGAGTGGGTGGTGCAGACCGACAAAGGCGATATCACCTGTGAAAAAGTGGTGAACGCCGCCGGCCTGTGGGCACCGGAAGTGGCCCGTATGGTGGGCCTGGAGATTCCTTCCATTTCCATTGCCCATACCCATATCCTGTATGAATCAATCCAGGAAATTGCGGACCGGGATACCTACCTGCCCCTGATGCGTGATCCGGACAGATCCATCTACCTGCGCCAGGAAATGGATTCCCTGATACTGGGCCTGTATGAAGCCAACGGCCAGCAGTGGTACAAGAACGGTGTGCCCTGGGATTATGCCCAGGAAGAGCTCAACCCGGATTTAGACAACATTTCCGACTGTATCGAAGGCGGTATCGAACGGTTCCCCATCCTGGGCGAGACCGGTTTCAAACACGTCACCGCGGGTCCCATCACCTATACCCCTAATGGGGAACCCCTGGTGGGACCGGCTGCGCCGCTGAAGAATTTTTACCATGCCTGCGGGTACAGTTTCGGCATCACCCAGGCAGGGGGCATCGGTCATTACCTGGCCGGATGGATGATGAACGGCGAGCCCGAAATCGACCTGTGGCCCATGGATTCCCGGCGGTATGGCTCTTATGCCAACTGGGCCTACAATACGGAAAAGATCGCGGACACGTATGCGCGCCTGTATGCCACCATCTACCCCAACGAGTTCCGGGATGCGGCCCGTCCCAACCGTACCTCCCCCATCTATGAATATCAGAAGCAGGCCAATGCCGTGTTCGGGGACTATTACGGCTGGGAATGCCCCAACTATTTTCCGCCCAAAGGGGAAGACGGGTATGAAGATCCCACCTGGAGACGGTCCAATGCCTTCAAGCATGTGGGCAATGAGTGCAAGCATGTGATGGAAAAAGTGGGTATCATCGACCTGACCCGGTTTGCCAAGACAAAAATATCCGGCGCCGGCGCCAAAGCCTGGCTCAACAACATGACCTGCCAGAAGGTGCCGGAAAAAGACGGCCGCATCGCCTTGAGCCCCATGCTGGACCACAAGGGTAACTTCAAGACCGATATGACCGTGAGCCGTGTCAATGAAAACGAATTTTTCTGCGTGACTGCGTCCGTGGGTAAAAAGCATGACCAGCACTGGATGCTGGAAAATCTGCCCGCAGATGGATCGGTGTGCATGGAAGACATCACCTACCAGATGGGATGCCTTGTCCTGGTCGGTCCCAATTCCAGAGAAGTCCTGGCCAAGGTCGCTTATGACGATGTGTCCAATGACGTCTTCAAGTTCGGCACCTCCCGGGAGATTTACGTGGGCCGGACCAAGTGCCGGGTCAACCGCATGAACTATGTGGGGGAACTGGGATTTGAGATCTTTCATCCCATCCAGCACCAGATCACCCTGTACCATGATCTCATGAATGCGGGCGCAGACTTTGACATCCGGCTCATCGGCATGTATGCCATGGATTCCATGCGTCTGGAAAAAGGCTATCTGGCCTGGAAGAGCGAGATGAACGTGCATCACACCCCGCTGGAAACCAATGTGGCCTGGACCGTGAAAATGGACAAGGAGTTCATCGGAAAAAAAGGCCTGGAAAAACAGAAAGCAGAAGGGATTGCCCAGAAACTGGTCTGCATGGTAGTGGATGCCAAAGACGCGGATCCGTTTGGATACAACCCGATTTTTGCCGGGGATGAACGGATCGGTATGACCTCTTCGGGCGGTTACGGCCACCGGGTGGAAAAAAGTATTGCTTTCGGGTATGTCAAACCGGAATTTGCCAAAGAAGGAACCCAGCTGGAAGTGGAGATCCTGGGCCGCAAGCGCAGTGCCACAGTTTCTGCCATGCCCCTGTATGATCCCAAAAACGAAAAAATGAAAAGCTGATAATCGATTGGTTGAGGTTAAACTATGAAAATTTTTGTGTGTGTAAAACATGTGCCGGACACGGCCGCTACCATCAAAATCGAGGGAGACACCGGATTCAAGGATTCGGAAATCAAGTTCGTGGCCAGTCCCTATGATGAATACGGTATTGAAGAGGCGGTCAAGCTGGTGGAGAAAAACGGCGGAGAAGTGGTGATCGTCACCGTGGGAAAACCCGGGGCAGATGCCACCATCCGGTCCGCCCTGGCCATGGGTGCGGAACGGGGGATCCTGGTGACCACGGACAGCCAGTTCCTGGATGCAACGCTGACGGCCAAAGCCCTGAAAGCGGCTATGGAAAAAGATGGTATGCCGGATATTATTTTTACAGGCAAGGGATCCGTGGATTCAGAAACCTTTCAGACCCAGTACCGCCTGGCCGGATACCTCGGGATGCCCGTGGTCAATGATGTCAGCAAATTGACGGTGGACGGCGGCAAAGCCGTGGCGGAACTGGAAGTGGGCGGTGGTGACAAACAGGTGATCGAAATGAACCTGCCGTGCGTGATCGGGGCCACCAAAGGATTGAACGAACCCAGATATCCCAAGTTTCCGGACATCATGAAAGCCAAGAAAAAGAAAATCGAACAGATGACCCTGGCAGACCTGGGAATTGATGGTGCCGCCGGTGCCGTGACCCTGGAAAAACTGGAGCCCGTGCCGGAAAGATCAGGCGCAAAAATGATCGAAGGGTCTGTGGAAGACCAGGTCACTGAACTGATCCGGATTCTCAAGGAAGATGAAAAGGTTTTATAACATAAGGAGAGTGTTGTTATGGCCAGGACTGGCATATTAATCGAAACTGAAAATAACGCGGTCAAAGATACCTCCCTGGGAGTGATGACGGCTGCAAAAGGCCAGGAAATCATTGCTTTGGTTACCGATGCCGACCCGGCAGGTCTCAAGGATAAACTGGCGGAATTCGGGGCCGCAAAAATCGTAAAACTGGCTGCATCCGGCGGTGATATCACCGCCAGTCCGGACCTGCTGGCCGAAGCCCTGGCTGCCGCTGTCAAGGAATTTGACCTGACCGCGCTGCTGGGCACGGCATCTGTCCCAGGCAAGGACCTGTTCGCACGGCTGGCCGCCCTCATGGATCTGCCCCTGGTGTCCGACTGTGTGGGGCTGGATCTGGCAGCAAAAACCGCCAGAAAATCCCATTTTTCCGGCAAAACCTTTGCCACCCTCAAGGTGGATGCACCGGTGCTGCTGGCCACGGTGCGGCCCAATGCTATCGAAGCGGAACCAGCCCCTGCCGCCGGAGAAACAGCGGAATTCACCGCGGATGTGACCGATCCCGGAAAACTGGTGATCAAAGAGGTGAAAAAAGGAGATGCCGGTAAGATCGATCTCACGGAAGCCCCGATTATCATTACCGGAGGCCGGGCCATCAAGGCGGCGGAGAACTATAAAATGCTCGATGACTGTGCCGCCAAGATCGGTGCGGCTGTGGGTGCTTCCAGGGCCGCGGTGGACGCGGGATACGCCCCGCATTCCATGCAGGTGGGCCAGACAGGGAAAACCGTGTCTCCCCGGCTGTACATTGCCTGTGGCGTATCCGGGGCCGTACAGCATTTTGCCGGCATGAAAACCTCCAAGGTGATCGTGGCCATCAACGAGGACAAGGATGCCCCGATTTTTGCCAAGTGTGATTACGGCATTGTGGGGGACATCTTTGAGGTGGTCCCTGTGTTGACCGAAAAACTATGACCTGAAACGTGGATGCCGGAATCTTGCTGAAAGATTCCGGCATTTTTTTTAACCGATAACTGTTAGAAAAAGAAGGTCATCATGAAACTGCTTGTTGCCTATGACAAAAACACATCGACTTCCAAAGTGCTGGACAAGGCGTTGAAACGGGCCAAAGAGTCCAGTGCCTATGTGTATCTGGTCAGAACCTGTGACTCTGATTTGAAAGAACGGGAGATTCGGGAGCTGGAGCACCGCCTCAATGAAATCCGAGAGGAAGTATTCAAGAAACACGGCATTGACAGCGAAGTCCATATTCTGATAAGGGGTCTGTCACCGGGAGAGGATATTGTCCAGTATGCCTATGAAAAGGATGTGGATGAGATCATTATTGGAATCAAAAAACGGTCCAAGGTGGAAAAGATGGTATTCGGGTCCACGGCCCAATATGTCATTTTAGAGGCCCATTGTCCGGTATTGACCGTAAAATAAATAACCGATAATCAACAATTTTGCGGATCTTGAGAATGGTGTCGTTTGATTAACCATATAAAGAGAAGGGAGTTGTTTTTATGAAAGACAGGTTTGATACTGATTATCAAGTCGGTGGGGGTGGAATCCGGTAGAAGCCAAAAAGGTGTTTGATGGTACCAAATCATGGGCCATAGAAAATTTTGACTTAACTAAAAGGAGGATTTAACCTTGGAGAATAATAGTAAAAGTAGTGCAAAGATGACTTTTTGGATTGCACTTGTCGTAATGATTGTATTTGTATTTTTTGGTGTTTCCGCACCCGAATCATTCGGTAAAGCTACTGATGCAGCATTCAAATACATGGTTGAAACATGGGGCTGGGCTTTTATCTTTGGCGCCAGTATTTTCCTTTTCCTGGTTGTGTTTTTACTGCTCAGCCCT
This sequence comes from Desulfotignum sp., assembly GCA_011389835.1. Classification (GTDB taxonomy): domain Bacteria; phylum Desulfobacterota; class Desulfobacteria; order Desulfobacterales; family Desulfobacteraceae; genus Desulfotignum. The sequence continues at coordinate 25,231 of JAABTO010000015.1, forward strand.
GTAGGTGAAATCAGGCTGGGTGGAGATGATGAAAGACCGGGATACTCCAATTTGGCCTGGTTCGCTATGCTTTTTAGCTGCGGTATGGGTATTGGTCTGCTTTTCTGGGGTGTTTCCGAACCGATCTGGCACTATATGTGGCCGCCTCACGGTGAAGCAAAAACTGCCGGGACAGTGCACCTGGCCATGCAGTACGCTTTCTTCCACTGGGGGTTTCATCCCTGGGCTATTTATGCGGTAGTTGCCGCTTCCCTGGCTTATTTTTCTTATCGTAAGGGATTACCGATGCTGCTTAGTTCCTGCCTTGAGCCGATCCTCGGCCGTAAGGGCATTGAGGGCCCCTGGGGGATGCTGATTAATATAATCGGTGTTTTTGCCACCCTCTTTGGCCTGGCGACTTCTCTCGGTCTTGGCGCCATGCAGATTGGCGCCGGCCTGCAAGAGTTGTTCGGCTTTACAAGTGGCCCGGCATTGTGGGTGGCCATCGTTATAATAACCTCGATTATAGCGCTTATCTCCACATCAACTGGTATTGACCGCGGTATTAAGTATCTCAGCCAGATCAATATTGTAGTTGCCGTGTTGTTAATGCTGCTGGTATTTATTGTCGGTCCAACACTGTTCATTCTTAACCTGTTAACCCAGGCGACCGGTGATTACCTGCAGAACATTATCCAGATGTCCTTTGGTCTTGATGCTGCAGGCGCCGGCACAGAAGGCTGGTATAATGCCTGGACCGTTTTTTACTGGGCATGGTGGATCGCCTGGGCGCCCTTTGTCGGGACTTTTATTGCCCGTGTATCACGCGGACGCACCATCCGTAACTTTGTTGTCGGGGTTATGCTTGTCCCGGTGGCAGTAAGCATGGTCTGGTTTGCTGTTTTTGGCGGTTCTGCCCTGCACCAGACTTTCTTTGAGGGTAATGAAGCAATTATGGCAGCTGTCAATACAGACTCTGCCCTGGGTTTCTTTGCGGCACTGCAGGGATTCCCGGCATCAAGCCTGCTGGTTGCTGTGGCGATGTTCTCGGTTGCGATATTTTTCATTACATCCTCCGACTCGGGAACCTATGTTAACGGCATGTTAACCTCTGGTGGTAACCCTGATCCGCCGCTGTACCTGCGTATAACCTGGGGTTCTTTACAGGGTGCTATCGCCGCAATTCTGCTTTTCACAGGCGGCCTTGAAGCGCTGCAAACAGCTTCCATTGTCGGTGGTTTCCCCTTCATGATTATCATGCTCCTGATGTTATACTGCCTGATGAAATCCCTCTTTGCAGAATTGCGTGAAGGGACGCTGCCTGTAGAAAAGCGGCGGATCATGGATGCCCTGGCAGAAATAAAGTCTGGCAAATAATATCAGCATGCACATAAATATAGTGCGTAAAAGGCCGCTCTTTCGGGGGCGGTCTTCTATATAGGTACGCCTGACTGGCGATATCCGGACAATCCGGATGACTTGGAAGTGAAAATCCGCTACCGGTCCGGCAAGGGGAGCGGTTGGCCCCAAAACAAGCGTATTTTAAAAAGTTCATATCTTAGGCGGTCCAAGGTGGAAAAGATGGTGTGCGGATCTTGAGGATGTTGTCGTTTGATTAACCATATAAAAAGAAGGGAGTTGTTTTTATGAAAGACAGGTTTGATACTGATTATCAAGTCGGTCAGGACAATGTGAAAAAATGGGGGATGGATGTCCATCCTGTTTTTTTTGTCGTGGCTTCCCTGGTGGTCGTTTTTATTGTTTTAACATTGTGGAATCCGGTAGAAGCCAAAAAGGTGTTTGACGGTTCCAAATCATGGACCATAGAAAATTTTGACTGGTTTTTCATGATTTCAGGAAATGTGTTTGTTTTATACTGTCTGGCTTTGATTGTGCTGCCCCACGGGAAAATCCGTCTGGGCGGGCAGGACTGTAAACCTGAATTTACCCGCATGTCATGGTTTGCCATGCTGTTTGCCGCCGGCATGGGCATCGGCCTGATGTTCTGGAGCGTGGCAGAACCGGTGGCATATTACACCGACTGGTGGGGGACGCCTTTGAACACCCCCCCCAATACGCCGGAAGCTGCCAGGGCTGCTATGGGGGGCACCATGTTTCACTGGGGATTCCATCCCTGGGCCATTTACGCGGTGACGGCCCTGGCCCTGGGTTTCTGCACTTTTAACAAGGGCCTGCCCCTGACCATCCGCTCCACCTTTTTTCCCATACTTGGGGAAAAAACCTGGGGTCTGGCCGGTCATATCATCGATATCATCGCAGTGATCGCCACCATATTCGGTCTGGCCACCTCCCTGGGATTCGGTGCCCAGCAGGCCGCATCCGGCCTGCATTTTCTGTTCGGTTTTGAAAACACCCTTGGCCTGCAGCTGATCATCATTGCCGTGGTGACGGGTGTGGCACTTTTTTCCGTGTACAGAGGCCTTCACGGCGGGGTCAAGCTGTTGAGTAACATCAACATGGTCATGGCAATTATTCTGCTGTTCTTTGTTATGGTGGCAGGGTCTTTTCTGCATTTTTTCACCGGGTTGTTCAACACCACCGCCGCCTATGCAGAATGGATTTTTCCCTTGAGCAACTGGATCGACCGGCCCGATGAAAAATTCTACAAAGGCTGGACCGTATTCTACTGGGCCTGGTGGATTTCCTGGGCACCTTTTGTGGGGATGTTCATCGCCCGTATCTCCAAGGGCCGCACCATCCGTGAATTTATGGCAGCCGTGCTTCTGGTGCCGACCCTGGTGACCATTGTCTGGATGACGGCATTCGGCGGCAACGCGTTGCTGCAGATCCAGAACGGCATCGGGCAGCTGGCGGAAAAAGGTCTGACGGACGTGTCTCTGGCCATGTTCCAGATGCTGGAAAACCTGCCGTTGACCGGGATCACTTCGTTTCTGGGTATCTGCCTGGTACTGGTGTTTTTTGTCACCTCATCCGACTCCGGCTCCCTGGTGGTGGATTCCATTACCGCCGGTGGTAAAATGGATGCTCCGCGGTTCCAGCGGATGTTCTGGGCCACCCTTCAGGGATTCATTGCCGCCTGTCTGCTGGTGGGCGGCGGGGCCGACGCCCTGGGCGCCATCCAGGCGGTGGCAATCACCGTGGGCCTGCCCTTTACCATGGTCATGATCGTGATGATGATCAGCCTGTATCTGGGGATTCATGATGATTACAAGAAAATGAAGATCTAAGTAACATTCATGCCCTGACGGGCACAAAAAAGATTGAAAGACCCTTTTAACATAAGGTTCTTTCATTTAAACAGTTGTTTTTTTGGATTCACGATGCCTGCCTGCCGGAAACCGGCAGGCAGGCATTTTATTTTTCATCTCCGGTGAACATGATGGGCATGGTATCGAAATCCTGGGCCGACATCATGAATACCACCCGTTCAAAAGCACTTTCAATCATCAACTGCTCCCATCTTTCCAGTTCTGAAAACCTTTTTGTGAAACGTTCCTGGAGCAGGGGGGGAACCGCATCCAGAATTTGGGTGCCTTTTTGGGTGAGTACGATTTCGGTTTTACGCTTGTCCTCGCAGCTCCTGGTCCGGGAAAGATACCCTTTTTTTTCAAG
>JAABTO010000016.1 GCA_011389835.1 Desulfotignum sp.
AAAATTTAAAATGGTTAATGATATATGAAAAATGTAATCCGGCACGTTCTCAAACGGATCGGTGCGAGCCTGGCAACGGTTTTTGTCATTTCCCTGATTATTTTCATCGGGGTGGAACTGCTGCCCGGTGATGTGGCGGATACGGTACTGGGGCAGTCCGCCACCCCGGAAACCGTGGAGGCGTTCCGCAAGGAACTCAAACTGGATCTGCCGCCCCACATCCGGTATGTGGCCTGGCTCAAGGATTTTGTCCAGGGGGATTTCGGCAATTCTCTGGCCAACCAGCGGCCCGTGGCGGAACTGATTTCCTGGCGGTTTTCCAATACCCTGTTTCTGGCAGCGACAACAGCGATCATTGCCGTACCCCTGGCCATTCTGCTGGGGATTCTGGCCGCTTTTTACAGAAACACCCTGTATGACAAGGCTATTTCCACCATCACCCTGTCCTTTATTTCCTTTCCGGAATTTTTTGTGGCCTATATTCTCATTGTTATCTTCAGTGTGCAGATGGACCTGTTTCCCAGTATTGCCATAATCGATGCCCACATGGGGCTGGGCAGCAAATTGTATACCATTCTGCTGCCGGCCCTGACATTGACCTGCGTGGTAACCGCCCACATGATGCGCCAGACAAGGGCTGCCATTATCAATGTCCTGGCATCCGCCTATATTGAAATGGCGGAAATCAAGGGGATCCGGCGCCTTCGGATCATTGTTCACCACGCATTTCCCAACTCCCTGTCTCCGGTGATCAATGTGGTGGCGGTGAATCTGGCCTACCTGGTGGTGGGGGTGGTGATTGTGGAGGTGGTGTTTGTGTATCCCGGTCTGGGACAGCTGCTGGTGGACTCTGTTGCCAAACGGGATCTGCCGGTGGTCCAGGCCTCAGGCCTTATTTTTTCCATCACCTATATCGGGCTGAACCTGCTGGCGGATGTGCTGTCCATGCTGTCCAATCCAAAACTGAGACAATCCCGGTTCTAAAAAAGGAATATTTTGTGCTGAGTTTATTGAGACAATCTCCTTTGAGCGCCCGAATCGGTCTGGGTATTGTGATTTTGAACTGTCTGGTGGCCGTCTTTGCCCCCTGGATTGCGCCCTACGAAGAAACTGCCGTGGTGGGGGATGTGTGGGAACCCATATCCGCCCAGTTTTTTCTGGGCACCGACCATATCGGCAGGGATTTGTTCACCCGAATGGTGTACGGTGCCAGAAATACCATAGCATTGGCGTTTCTAACCACCCTGCTGTCTTTTTTGCTGGGATCCTGCCTGGGGTTTGTGGCGGCTGTCAAAAAAGGGTGGATCGATATGGGCCTCAGCCGGTTCATCGATATGATCATGTCCTTTCCCACTTTGATTTTTGCCCTGATGATCCTGTCGGTCCTGGGATCTTCCATTCCCACGTTGATTTTTACCATTGCGCTGCTGGATTCCACCCGGGTGTACCGCCTGTCCCGGGCCGTGGCCATGGACATCGAAGTCATGGAGTTTGTGGAAGTGGCACGGCTGAGAGGCGAAGGCCTGTGGTGGATCATCCGCCATGAGATACTGCCCAATGCCATGCCGCCGCTGACAGCGGAATTCGGGCTCCGGTTCTGTTTTGTGTTTTTGTTCATCGCATCGTTGAGTTTTCTGGGCCTGGGGATACAGCCGCCTCTGGCGGACTGGGGAGGCATGGTCCGGGAAAATGCCGGTGCCATCACCTTTGGTATTTTTATCCCCCTGATCCCGGCCGGTGCCATTGCGTTTTTAACGGTGGGGGTCAACATGATCGTGGACTGGTTTTTACACTTGTCATCCGGTCTGCATGAATAAATCCGGCAAAGGAAACAGATCATGAGCACGATACTCGAAATTAAAAATTTATACATTGAAGCCTTTTCCGAAGAGGCGTGGCAGCCCATTGTCAAGGATGTCAGCCTGACACTCAAAAAAGGCGAGGTTTTAGGACTCATCGGTGAATCCGGTGCCGGCAAATCCACCATCGGTCTGGCCGCCATGGGGTATACCCGCCAGGGGTGCCGCCTGGCATCCGGCTCCATCAACCTGGACGGGGTGGAGTTGATGGGCGCTTCAGATGAAGACCTTCGCCTGGTAAGGGGATCCAAAATCGCCTATGTGGCCCAGAGCGCGGCCGCATCTTTCAACCCGTCCCACAGGATCATCAGGCAGCATGTGGAAGCCCCGGTGCAGCACGGCATCATGAGCTATTCAGAGGCACAGAAGGAAGCCATCAAAATATACCGGCGGCTGTTTCTGCCAAACCCGGAAAAAATCGGTTTCCGGTATCCCCATGAACTCTCAGGCGGCCAGCTCCAGCGGGCCATGGTGGCCATGGCCATGTCCTGCGAGCCGCAGATTATCGTATTTGACGAACCCACCACCGCCCTGGATGTGACCACCCAGATCGAGGTGCTGGCCGCAGTCAAGGAGATCACGGAAAAGATGAACAAGGCGGCCCTGTATATCACCCATGACCTGGCAGTGGTGGCCCAGGTGGCCCACCGGATCATGGTGCTGCGCAACGGGCGGATGGTGGAGGAAGGGGAAACCCGTGCATTGATCAGAAAACCCGCAAAGGCCTATACCCGGGAACTGCTCAATGTCCGGTCTCTGCGCGAGGAAAAGAACGAGTCCGAGAAAATGGATGTCATTCTCACTGTCAAGGATGTGGCAGCCACCTATACCGGTGAAGAAAATGTGCTGGAGGATATCAATCTCACGGTGCGCAAGGGCAGAACCGTGGCCCTGGTGGGGGAATCGGGGTCCGGCAAAAGCACCCTGGCCCGGGTGATAACTGGCCTGCTGCCGGCCACCCGGGGCAGCATCAATTTTCTGGGACAAGACCTGCCTTTGGAGCTGAAACACCGCACCAAAGACAACCTGCGGCGGCTGCAGATGATCTACCAGATGCCGGATACAGCCTTGAATCCCAAGCAGACGGTACGGCGGGTGATCGGCCGTCCGTTGGCGTTTTATTTTAACATGCACGGCAAAAAAGCGGATGCGCGGATCAGAGAACTGCTCTCCAGCATTGAACTGGAACCGGACACCTATATCAACCGTCTGACCACGGAACTGTCCGGCGGTGAAAAACAGCGCATCTGTATTGCCAGGGCCCTGGCGGCCAGGCCGGATCTCATCATCTGCGATGAGGTCACCTCCGCCCTGGACCAGCTGGTGGCGGAAGGGATACTGGACCTGCTCCAGGATCTGCAGAACAAAACCAATATCTCCTACCTGTTCATCACCCATGACCTGGCAACGGTCAAGGCCATTGCAGACAAGATTGTGATCATGCTGGAGGGCAAAATCATTGAACAGGGGGCGAAAAGAGAGATACTGACCCCGCCCCACCATGAATACACGGACAAGCTGCTGTCATCCATACCGGAAATGGACCCGGACTGGCTGGACAACCTGCTGGACGAACGGTTGGATTCCTATATATGATGCCGGCTTTTGATTAGCATTTTGCGGTTAAGTTTTAAGCTAACAGCTAAATGCTAATGGCTGACAGCCCGCGCGATAGCGTGCTAACTTGAATTAAAAAGGAGACCCGAACTATGAGTCAATTATCACATTTGACCGATCTGTTTAAGGAAAAAAAGATTTCCCGACGCCAGTTCATCGCCCAGGTATCAGCTCTCGGACTTGCTGCTGCCGTGTCCCCGGCCCTTCTGCCCACAGATCTTATGGCAGCGACCCCGAAAATGGGCGGGCTTTTCCGCCAGGCCATGACCGGCGGCGCCACATCCGATTCCCTGGATCCCGCCACCCTGCTGGCCAGTTTTCCCATCAATGTGTCAAGCCAGTTGAGCAGCTGTCTGGTGGAGATCGACCACAATTTTCAGCCGGTGCCGGAATTGGCGGAATCCTGGGAATCTTCCAAAAAAGCTGACAAATGGACATTCAAGCTGCGAAAAGGGATTGAATTTCACAACGGCAAAACCATGACCGCCAGGGATGTGGTGTTTTCCATCAATCACCACCGGGGGGAAGAATCCAAATCTGCTGCCAAACCGCTTTTGAAAAGCATCACCGACATCAGGACAGACGGTGATTATGAAGTCACGTTTGAGCTGGCAGAAGGCAGCGCAGACTTTCCGTTCATCATTGGGGATTACCATCTGCGGATTTATCCCGAGGGCACGGCCGGGGATGACTGGGAAAAGGGTATCGGCACAGGTCCCTTTATTCTGGAATCCTGGGAACCCGGGGTGCGGGCATTGACAAAGCGCAATCCCAATTATTTCAAACCAGACAAGCCCTATTTTGCCGAGGTGGAAACCCTGGCCATCGTGGATGTGAATGCCAGGAGCAACGGCCTGAAAACCGGGCGCCTGGATGCCATTGACCGGGCAGATGTGAAAACCGTTCACCTGCTCAAACGGGTGCCGGACATCAATGTCACCGCCATCAGCAGTACCATGCACTATTCATTTCCCATTCTGGTGGACAAACCGCCCTATACGGATGTGGATGTGCGTACTGCCTTGAAACTGGCCTGTGACAGAGAAGAGATGGTGAAAACAATTCTCAAGGGGTATGGTGAAATCGGCAACGACCATCCCATCTCATCGGTCAACCGGTACCATGCATCTGAACTGCCCCAGAGAGCCTATGATCCGGACAAGGCAAAGTTTCATATGAAAAAAGCCGGTATGCTGGACCACACCTTTAATCTGCATGCATCTGATGCCGCATTTTCCGGTGCCGTGGATGCGTCCATGCTGTACCAGGAAACCGCCAAAAAAGCCGGTATCAAGATCAAGGTGGTCAGAGAACCCAGTGACGGCTATTGGAACAATGTATGGACCAAAAAACCGTGGTCTGCGTGCTACTGGGCCGGCAGGCCCACCGAAGACATGATGTTTTCCGTGGCCTATGCTGCCGGCGCACCCTGGAATGATACCCGCTGGTCCAATGACACATTCAACAAACTGCTCAAAGAGGCAAGGGCGGAACTGGATCAAGACAAACGCCGCCAGATGTACGTTGAAATGCAGTCCCTTGTCAGGGACGACGGGGGGGCGGTGATTCCCATGTTCAACCAGATTGTGGAGGCCCACAACAATACACTGGCCCATGGTCCCATTTCCGCGCACATGGAGATGGACGGACATAAAAACACGGAACGCTGGTGGTTCGAGGTCTAAAACGGTGATTCAGGGTATGGGCATAAAGATTTTCCAGCCCTGTTCTTATGCTTGCGGTCCTGCCTCCTTTTTGAATTGGGGCGGCAG
>JAABTO010000383.1 GCA_011389835.1 Desulfotignum sp.
GCTCCCTTGTTGATCCTGTTTTTTGATCTGATTTTTCAAAGGCGATATATTGGATCAGGGCCATGATAAAAAAGACGGGGATAAAAAGTTCCAGGCATTCTTCCATGATACCCGAAAGGTCTTTGGGGTTTTCCAGCATGGGCAGAAAAAAGGCAATCATTTCCGAGTTTCCGTCCAAAACCAGTTTGCTTATCAAAGCACAGGCAACCCCGCACACAACTGAAACCGCCCAGGGTCTGGCATCCAGCAGGGCCTTTTTACACCCGGGCAGAATCTGCCTCACATACACAACCCCATAGGCCAGAAGTCCGGCAATCAACAGCGTCACCACTATTTTTTCGGTCCATGGCACGTCAGGGCTGAAAAAGAACCTGATCTTGAACATGCCCATGGTGGTGAACCGTTCATGAAAATCCAGCTCCCGCAGGCCCAGAAGCAGCACAAAAAATCCCGGGGCCGGCCCGGTCCTGACCACCCCCGTCAGGTTCAGATACAGCAGGACGAAGCAGAAAAAAAAGTAACCCCCTGCGGATACATTCTCCACCACACCATTTTCCCGAACCAGTTCAGCGGGAAGATCTCCGGGCATCAGATAGATGCCGGTGACCATCAGGACATACAAAGCCAGAACCCCTGCAATCAACAGGGTGTTTTCCCGTATCTTTGCCTCCATCTTTTGAAACCTTTCTTTTGTTGGATTCGGGTTATACCATTTTACAAACAAACATTCATGGAAAAATTACGGCCTTGCTCGATGCTTCAAAAAATTGTGCCTGCCCAGAATATCACCAACAGATACTTATACTGGCGCATGAAAGGATCAAATACAAAATGTCATTGATAAATCAAGCGATCAGGGTTATATAAACAGCCTGGCATAAGTGACCCATAAAACCTTTCAAAAGGGAAAAAACCGTTTATGCAGTTCGAACCTGTCATCGGTCTTGAAGTCCACGCCCAGCTCAAAACCGACACCAAAATATTCTGCGCCTGCCCCACCACCTTCGGCAGCAAACCCAATGCCAACACCTGCCCGGTGTGCACCGGTATGCCGGGAGTGCTTCCGGTTTTAAACAAAAAGGCTGTGACCTTTGCCATCAAAGCGGCCCTGGCCACCTGCTGCACCATTGCCGAACAAAGCCGGTTCGACCGGAAAAACTATTTTTACCCGGACCTGCCCAAAGGATACCAGATCTCCCAGTATGCCGCCCCCATAGCTGAACACGGACACCTGGACATCGAAACCGAACACACCGGAAAAAAAACCATCGGCATCACCCGGATTCATATGGAAGAAGATGCCGGCAAACTGATCCATGATCCGGTCCGGGGCAAAAGCCTGGTGGACCTGAACCGCACCGGCATTCCCCTGATCGAGATCGTCAGTGAGCCCGATATCCGGACCCCGGCCCAGGCCGGGGCCTATCTGCGGAAACTGCACGCCATCCTCAGATATATCGATGTATGCGACGGCAACATGGAACAGGGCAGTTTCCGGTGTGATGCCAATATTTCCCTGCGGCCCAGCGGACAGACCGCATTCGGTACCCGCACGGAACTCAAGAACCTGAACTCCTTCCGGCATGTGGAAAAAGCCATTCAATACGAAATAGACCGGCAGACCTTCATCCTGGAAAAAGGAGATGCCGTGATCCAGGAAACCCGGCTGTGGGATCCTGAAAAACACAGAACCGTTTCCATGCGGGGCAAGGAAGAGGCCCATGATTACCGATACTTTCCGGATCCCGACCTGGTGCCCCTCCTTGTGGACAGCGACTGGATCCAGCAGGTGTCTGACCAGATGCCGGAACTGCCGGATGAAAAAAAAGACCGGTTCATCTCCGAGTATCAGCTGTCGGAATATGATGCACAGGTGCTCACCGCAGACATTCACCTGGCTGATTTTTTCGAGGCAGCCATGGCGCAACTGGCCAATGCCAAGCAGACCGCCAACTGGATCACCACCACCTTGATGGGCCTGCTCAATTCCCGGGGAATCGACATCACCCGATCGCCGGTATCGGCAGATCATTTTGCCGGGCTCATGGGCCTGCTGGAATCAAACACCATCACCGCCGCAGCCGCGAAAACCGTGTTCGAGGAAATGGCTGAAACCGGGAATGATCCAATGCGCATTGTCCGGCAAAAGGGGTTGGAACAGGTCAGTGACACGACAGAACTGACCGCCCTGATAGATGCCATCCTGGCACAGAACCCGGATGAAGTGGCCGCCTTTCAAAGCGGCAAAACCAAACTGTTCAGCTTTTTCATGGGCCAGGTCATGAAACAGACCCGGGGCAAGGCAGATCCCAAAATTGTCACCCCTATCCTGCAAT